>DASYPC010000359.1:0-6026 GCA_036007105.1 Burkholderiales bacterium
ACTTGGCGCGATAGATCAGGATGTCCGCCGACTGCAGCAGCGGGTAGCCGAGGAAGCCGTAGGTCGACAGATCGCGATCGCTGAGCTTCTCCTGCTGGTCCTTGTAGGTCGGCACGCGCTCCAGCCAGCCGAGCGGCGCCATCATCGACAGCAGCAAGTGCAGCTCGGCGTGCTCCTTCACCTGCGATTGGATGAAAAGCATCGCCTGGTTCGGATCGATGCCGGCGGCGAGCCAGTCAATCACCATGTCCCAAGTGTTCTTCGGGATATCGCCTGGCGCCGCATAGTCCGTGGTGAGCGCGTGCCAATCGGCGACGAAGAACAGGCAGGGATACTCGGCCTGCAGCCGGATCCAGTTCTTCAGCACGCCGTGGTAGTGACCCAGGTGCAGCGCACCGGTGGGTCGCATGCCGGAAAGGACGCGAGTCTCGTACATCGTCAGTAGGCGATGGAGCGCATCATTGCGGCAGAAGTGCCTACCAGAGGGCTGAGGACGAAATCAATCGCCGTGCGGCCTTCCGAGATCGGCAGCATGATCAGCAGCAGCAGCAGCGGCAGTCCCCACCGTTCGAGCTTCGAGTATTGCCACGCCAGCCGGCTCGGCAGCAGGCTCGCGAGGATTCGGCCGCCGTCGAGCGGCAGGATCGGCAGCAGATTGAGAAACATGAAGATCAGATTGACGAGGATCCCCGCCTCGCTCATCAGGCGCAGCGGAATGCTGAAGAAATTGGCAGGCAGCAGCATTGCGAGCTTCAGCAGGACCACCCAGCCGAGTGCCATCGCCAGATTCGAGGCCGGTCCAGCGACGGCGACCCACATCATGTCGCGCTTTGGTGAGCGCAATGCCGAGTAGTTCACCGGAACCGGTTTCGCCCAACCGAACAGGAACCGTCCCTGCGAGAGCACTACGATCACCAGCGGAATGACGATCGTGCCGATCGGGTCGATGTGGCGAAGCGGATTGAGACTGATGCGGCCCTGCGCGTACGCCGTCATGTCGCCGAAGTGGCGCGCGACGTAGCCGTGCGCCGCCTCGTGCAGCGTGATGGCGAAGAGCACGGGGATCGCATAAATGGCGACGGTCTGAACGAGCTGGGTGACGTCCATCGACGACTTTGTTGAACGCGAATTTTATCAGAGCGCGATCTCGGCGCTCTCGACCGGGACGACGCCGAGCTTTGCGAGTGACCCCTTGCCGCGTCGCAGAACCAGCGGCACATCGGTGGTGAGGTCGATGACCGTGGTCGGCAGGACGCCGCACGAGCCGCCATCGATCACCAGATCGAGATCGTGCTCCAGCGCAGCGCGGATTGCCGCAGCATCCGAAGGAGGAATCGCGGCGCCCGGCAGCGTAAGCGTCGCCGACAGCATCGGCTGGCCGAGCTCCTCGAGAAGCGCGTGGGCGACGACATGGTCCGGAACGCGCACGCCAATGGTCTTGCGGCGCGGATGCAGCAGCCGCCGCGGCACTTCGCGGGTCGCACGCAGGATGAACGTGTAGGCGCCGGGCGTAGCGGCCTTGAGCAGCCGGTATTGCACGTTGTCGACGATCGCGTACGCGGCGATCTCCGAAAGATCCCGGCACATCAGCGTCAGGTGGTGCTTTGCGTCCATCCCGCGCACACGCCGCAGCCGCGCGAGCGCCTTTGCATCCCCGATGCGACAGCCGAGCGCATAGCACGAGTCGGTCGGATAGGCGATCAGCCCTCCGCCCCTGACGATGTCCGCGGCCTGGCGTACCAGGCGGCGCTGGGGATTGACCGGGTGGACGAGAAAGTACTGGGCCACGCTCACGCGCCTCGCAGCAGGAACTCTTCGATCAGGCGCGCGACCGGCTCCGGCTGATCGTGGTGAAGCATGTGGCCCGCGTCGGGCACGGTCACGTGGCGCAAATCGCGGAACGCGCCGCGACGCGCAGCATGCTCCTCGGCCGAGAGCCCGATGCGCTTCAGCGTCTCGGACTCGGCCCCATCCACCCAGAGCACGGGGGCCGTCACCTGCTTCCAGCACGCCAGCGCTTCATCGAGCCGGTACAACGTGGCGTTCACCAGGATGTGCGCAGGGTCGCTCCGCAAGACGACGCCATCGGCGCTTTCGCTGCCCCAGTGCCGCGCCAGAAACTCGGCGCGCTCGCGGGTGAGGCGCGCATTGTTCCGCTGCATGCGGTCGGCGAGCGCGGCGTAGTCGGGATAGGGACGCAGCTTCGGCGCCACGCGCAGCTCATCCATCCAGCGGGCGTAGCGCCGGGCCGCCTGCTCGGGCTTCGTCGCCGGCATGCCGAATCCCTCGAGGTTGACGAATTTCGCCACGCGCGCCGGCCGCACGCCCGAGTACAGTCCCGCCACGTTTCCCCCGAGGCTGTGCCCGACGAGATTGACCGGCGCATCCGGCTGGATCCGCTCGAGCAGCGCATCCAGGTCGCCCATGTAGTCGGGGAACCAGTAGCTGTCCGCGCCCGACCACTGCGTCAGGCCGTAGCCCCGCCAGTCCGGAGCGTACACGTCCCAGTCCGCCGTCAGCGCGTCGACGAGAAACTGGAACGACGCGGAAACGTCCATCCAACCGTGCAGCAACACCATGCGATGCGCGGAGTCGCCACGCCAATGCCGCACGTGGTAGCGCAGACTCCGGATGTCGAAGAACAGGGATTCGCTCGATCGCATGCGCACCGCTAGCGCGGCGCCATCCGGATTGCGCCGTCCAAGCGGATCGTCTCCCCGTTCAGCATTTCGTTCTCGATGATCTGGCGCGCGAGCTGCGCGTACTCGATCGGCCGCCCGAGGCGTGATGGAAACGGCACCTGCTTGCCGAGCGAGTCCTGCGCGTCCTTCGGCAGGCCGAGCAGCATCGGCGTCTCGAAGATCCCCGGCGCGATCGTGCAGACGCGGATGCCGTTGCGCGACAAGTCGCGCGCGACCGGCAAGGTCATGCCGACGACCCCGCCCTTCGAGGCCGAATACGCGGCCTGGCCGACCTGACCGTCGAATGCGGCGACCGACGCGGTGTTGACGATCACGCCGCGCTCGCCGGCCGCGTTCGGCACGGCCTTCGCCATCGCGTCCGCTGCGAGCCGGATCATGTTGAACGTGCCGATCAGGTTGACGGTGATGCAGCGGGTGAACGACGCGAGCGCGTGCGGCGCTTCCTTGCCGATCGTCTTCTCCGCGATCGCGATGCCGGCGCAGTTGACGAGCACGTGCAGCCCGCCGAATTCCTTCAGCGCCAGCGCGACCGCCGCCTTGCCGTCGGCTTCGGAGGTGACGTCGCATTTTGCGAATCGCCCGCCGATCTCGCGCGCAAACTTCTCGCCCAGCTCGGCCTGCATGTCGGCGATCACGACCTTGCCGCCGCCTTCCGCGGCCATGCGTGCGGTCGCGGCGCCCAGACCGGAGGCGCCGCCGGTGACGAGGAAAACGCTGTTCTTGATCTGCATGGGTGCTCCGTCGGAAGGGGGGAAGAATGGGGAACTTCGAGTGTGCCGATTATAATTCACGCCCTTCCGATGTTGCGGCTCGCCTTCCATCTTTCGTTCGAAGATCTCTACTCGCGAGACGGACTGGCTCGGCTCGACGCGGCATTCGTCGCGTTCCTGGGCGAGGCCGACGCGGCGCTGCGCGATCGGCTGCTCGCGGGTCGCGCAGACCCTGCCGCGCTGGCGGCGAAGCCGGAGTCGGATCTGCTGGTCGCGCTCTCGCCGCATCTCGATGACTTCATCGCCCGCCTGTTCGGCATCCAGGCCGAGGTGCAGGCCCTCGCCGCGCGCCATCACGAGCTCGCCCCGCTCTACTCGGTCAAGCGCCTGTTCGTGCAGCGCCGCGCGCTGCACAAGGTCAAGCCTGCGGATGCGACCGAAGTCGACATCGATGCGATCCTCGGTGCGCCGTTCACCGAGCTCGGTTTCGCGCAGCGCGTCACCGAGTGGCAGCAGGACGAGACCGCGAACGCCGACAAGCTGGAGCTCGCGGCGCGCTATGCGGCCTGGGCGGCCGGCACGCCCGAGGGACGGGCCAAGCATCGCAGCGGCGTCCTTTTCAAGGCACCGCGCAAGCTCGACTACATGCGCCTCGTGCCGGTTCACACCGACGAATCGCAGGGCTACGCGCGGCACTCGCTCGATCACCTGCGGCGGCGCGAGGGCTTTGCGCTGACCGATGGCGGCACCGACCTCGTCGGTGCGCTCGACGAAGCCAACTATTGCATCTGGTGCCACGAGCAGGGCAAGGATTCCTGCTCCAAGGGATTGAAGGAGAAGGCGCCGGCAGCCGGGTTCCGCAAGAGCGTGTTCGGCGTTGCGCTCGCCGGCTGCCCGCTCGAGGAGAAAATCTCCGAGTTCCATATGGTGAAGACACGCGGCGAGCTGCTGGCTGCGCTCGCGATGATCGTGGTCGACAACCCGATGGTGGCGGCGACTGGCCACCGCATCTGCAACGATTGCATGAAGTCGTGCATCTACCAGAAGCAGGATCCGGTCAATATCCCGCAGGCCGAGACCCGCACGCTGAAGGATGTGCTCGATCTGCCGTGGGGTTTCGAGATTTATTCGCTGCTGACGCGCTGGAACCCGCTCAATTTGCGCCGCCCGCTGCCGCAGCCGGACACCGGACGCAAAGTGCTCGTCGCCGGGATCGGGCCTGCAGGGTTCACGCTCGCGCACCACCTGATGAACGATGGCCATACCGTGGTCGGCATCGATGGGCTGAAGATCGAGCCGCTGCCCGCGGACCTCTCGGGAATCGATGCGCTGGGCAGGCGTTCGGCGTTCCGGCCGGTGCGCGACATTGGCGAGCTCTACGATCCGCTCGATCGCAGAGTGATGGCCGGTTTCGGCGGCGTCGCGGAGTACGGAATCACGGTGCGCTGGGACAAGAATTTCCTCAAGATCATCCGGCTGCTGCTCGAGCGCAGGCGCGAATTCGTGATGTTCGGTGGCGTGCGGTTCGGCGGGACGCTGACGCTCGAGCATGCGCTCGGGCCGCGCGCACACGGCGGGCTGGGCTTCGACCACCTCGCTCTTTGCGTCGGCGCTGGCGGACCGACGGTGCTCGACATTCCGAACGGCCTGGCTCGCGGCGTGCGCGCCGCATCGGACTTCCTCATGGCGCTGCAGCTCACGGGCGCGGCGAAGACCGATTCGATCGCCAACATGCAGCTTCGCCTGCCGGTCGTCGTGATCGGTGGCGGACTGACTGCGATCGACACCGCGACCGAGTCACTCGCCTATTACGTCGTGCAGGTAGAGAAGTTCTTGACCCGCTACGAGGCGCTCGCCGCTCAGATCGGCGAAGGTGATATCCGCGAGACCTGGGACGATTACGAGCGCGAGATCGCGGAGGAGTTCCTCGCCCACGCGCGGGCGATCCGGATGGAGCGCGCCCTTGCCGCGCGCGAAGGGCGCAACGCGCGGATCGCCGAGCTGCTCAGGCATTGGGGCGGGGTCACGATCGCCTACCGGCGCCGGCTGGTCGACAGCCCTTCGTACACGCTGAACCACGAGGAAGTGGAGAAAGCGCTCGAGGAAGGAATCTGGTTCGCTGAAAACCTGACTCCGGCAGGCGTCGAAGTAGATCACTACGGCGCCGCGCGCGGGATCCGGCTGCGTAATACCGCGACCGGGGCCGAGCACTGGGTCGCTGCGCATACGGTCTTCGTCGCGGCAGGTACGCAACCCAATACCGTGTTGGCGCGCGAGCACGCAGAGCAGTTCCATCTCGACGGCAAGTACTTCACTGCGTGCGACGAGCACGGAAATCCGGTCAAGCCGGAATACTCCGCGGCGAAACCGGGTGTGCCGCAGGTCCTGCTATCGAGACAGGCGGACGGCCGCTTCATCAGCTATTTCGGCGACGTGCACCCTTCATATTTCGGCAACGTCGTGAAAGCGATGGGCTCGGCGAAGCAAGGCTATCCCGTCGTGTCGCGCATCCTCGCGCAGCGTGCACCCGAGCATCCGGTGGCACGCGACGAGTTCTTCCGCGAGCTCGCCGATCGGTTGATCGCGACCGTGCATCGGGTCGAGCGCCTTACGC
>DASYPC010000360.1:0-2927 GCA_036007105.1 Burkholderiales bacterium
GGGATAGTCGCCTTGCCACCCCGCGAAGTAAAACTGCGCCGTTCCTTTGCGCATCTTGTCCTGGTACCGGTTGAAATCGGAGTCGCGGACCTCAAGCTGGATGCTCAGCTTGGCGAACTGCTTGATCGTCCAGTCGAGGCGCGACTTGTAGCCCGGGCCGACGCCTTGCGAGTCATAGTTGATGACGAGGGGCTTGCCGGTGGCGGCGTCCCGCCCGTCGGGGTATCCGGCCTCGGCAAGAAGCTTTTTCGCCGCCTCGATCGGCTTGCGTTTCGGCCTTCCATCGACCCAGTCGTACACCACGGGGTTGTAGCGAACCGCGTCCGCTCCGAACAAGCCCTCGACCACCGGGCCCATGATCGGCACGGCCCGGTTGTCGATGAAGATCTGGATGTATTCCTCGAAGTCGAACGCGATCGCGAGCGCCTGCCGCAGCTTGCGGTTGCGCTCGGCTTCGCGCGGGTTGCCGCCCGCGCCGACGACGGGATCGAGCCAGTTGAAGCCGTAGTGCCAAAGGCCGATCTGCAGCGTGTTGGGGAGCTGGATTTTGCGCTCCACCAGATCCTTCGCCCGCTCGGTGCCGTCCTGGATCGACACCAGGAACTCGGTGCCCCGTTCGCCCCGCTCGAACTCAGGAATGTCGTAGTAGCCCTGGAGGAACTTCGTGACCATCGGCGAAGCCTCCTTGTCGTTCAGGGAGACCATGCCGTCGAGAAACGGGGTGGGCTTGCCGCAGTCTTCGAGCAGCTTCCGTCCACGATCCGCGGGCTCGCCCTCACAGGGATACGGTTCCCCGCGGTAGTTCGGATTGCGCCCGAGCACGATCCGGTGATTCGGTACATATTCGGTCAACCGGTACGGCCCCGTGCCGACGGGCCACGTGTCCGACGTAAGGTTGCGCGCCTTCATGCCGGGCTGCGAGTAGAACGCGTCGACCTCCCAGGGCGTCGGCGCGAAGAACGTCATCGCCAGCCAGTACTTGAACTGCGGGTACTTGCCCTTCAAGCGGATTCTCAACGTGTAGCGATCGACGACCTGCACGCCGGGCAGGTCGTACTGGCGGAAATCGAGCCACGGAAGATCGCCGAAGACGCCGGTTTCGCGTGCGCTGCGCCCCGCCTTCATGGCGTCGTTGACCTTCTTGATCTGGGCGCCATACTCCTGCAGGCCGACGATGTAGGCCGACAGGAACCCGAACGACGGCGACTCGATCCTCGGTGTGGCGATGCGCCGGATCGCGTACGCGTAGTCGTCGGCGACCAGCTCGCGCGTGCCGGTCTTCGGGAAGTCCGCCGGCTTGCCTTTGCCCTCGAGATCCTTCGCAGTCAGCGCGTGGTAGAGCAGGCGCCCCTGCTCGTCCTTGGCGAACGCCGGATGCGGCTCGTAGCGGATGCCGGGCTTGACCCGCAACTCGATCACGCTTTCGGCGATGTCGGATCCGGATGCGTCGGCCGGGAGCGTGTTGCCGTTCTTATCGAGATACTGCGTACTCGGCATCTCCGCCAGCGTGCGCGGAATCAGCTCGTAAGGCCGCTTCAGGTAGTGGTACCGCAGCGGCGGCTCGTAAATCGAATAGGTCCACGGAGTTTCGTTGCTGCTGTACGAGGCCACCGAGTCGAGGTGCTTCGGGTCTTCATGGAAGGAAGAAAACAACAGGTTGCGCGACAGTTCCTCGCGCGAAACAGGTTCATTCACGACTCCGCAGCTGGCAGCGAATGTCGCCAGTACGGCCGCGCATATCGAGCGAACCGCCCTCATGCCGCAGGCTTTAGAGCACCCTCGCACGCGGCACGCTGCCCGTCGGCCGCGGCGACCTTCCTGCAGACGGGCGCGAACTGGGCGCGCAGCCGCTTCATCACGTCGTCGTGCGCGCCGCCCTTGCTCCAGGCGGCGAGCTTGTCGCCGACGCGCTTCAGCGACCGAGCACCCCGCTGATGGAATGCGTTCGGCTGCGCCGCCGCCTCGGTCAGGATCTGCGACGCCGTCCGCTCGATGCGCTGCTCCTCCTGCGGCGCGAGGTCGACGAGCGCGCCGAGGTAGCTCGCGCCCCACTGCAGGCGCGTCGCCGGGCCTTCGCTCGCCTTGAAAGCCTGCTCGTACCAGTCGAGCGCCTGCGCCGTCTGGCCGCGCTTGCGCGCGTTGTCCGCCAGTTGCGACATCAGGTAGTAGGGCGAATGACTCTTCGCCAGGTTGCTCTTCAGCAGATCATCGGATTCTTTCCACAGTCCCACCCGGCCGAGCAGATACCCGGCCGCCGTCACGACCGCCTGGCGCTCGTAGCCGTTGGTGATCTCGCGATCGACGCGCGCCGCGTGGCGACGCGCCGCCTCGCGCAGCGCCGCGGGAATCTGCGGCAGTGACGTGTCCTTCGGCTGGTCGATTCGAGCAAGGTCTACCCGGGCAACCAGCGCGCCGAGCTGGTCTGCGCGCGACAACGTCTTGTCCGCCTCGAGATGCTGCAGCGCGGAGTCGAACGCCTTCAGCAACTCGGTGCGCGAAGCGCCGGGTTTCGGTTCGAGCGCTTTGACGATCTCGGCCGCGGAGCCGGTGAGCACGTCCATCTGCGCGCGCGCGGCGGCGGGATCGGCAAGCACTGCAAGGACCTGGCGGCGCATTTCGGCGGCGGCGGCTGCGGTCTCGCCGCCCCGGACCGCCAGCGCTTTCAGCGAGAGCCGCGTCTTCGCCTCGCCCGCCGGACATGCGCTCGCCAGCGTAGCGAGTAGGCGCGCGCGCTCGGATGCCGCAGCGACCTGGTCCTCGTCCGTTTCCCACGAATAGAACGCGAGCATCGACCATTCGTTTGACGCCAGCTTGCCGCCCGCGCGCGCATCGGCGAGGACCGTCTTCACCGGGCGGCCGCCCGCCAGGCCGAGCTGAAGAACCTGCATTACCTGCGCTGCATCGGCTTCGCCCGGCAGGCGCGTCAG
>DASYPC010000361.1:0-11932 GCA_036007105.1 Burkholderiales bacterium
TTCAGGTCAAGGGACCCGCGGGAGAGTCGGCGTTACGGATTGCCCAGCAGAAGAAACACGCCGAGCTGGTGGAGCTCCTCAAGCGAGCGGGGGCAGTGGAATAGTTCGAAGAACAACGGAGGTTGTGTCCACGGGGCTTGATTTAACATAATACACATTCTAGGACTTTAATGCGGTAAGGAACATCGTCAACTGGCTCGCGCGCTACACGTTGTAGTGGTGTGCCTGACTCGACGTTCCCAATCCTCTCGCTCAATGATTTTCGCAAGCTGACCCCGGAAGAGCAGCAGGTCTACCTAACGGCGCTCCATAACCACCTCGAGGACGTCCACCACGCCGCGCACCCTCCACCCGCCGCCGCACGCAAGGCGGCGAGGAAGAAAAAGAAACGCCATAGGACTTAGGTCCAGGAGGGCTAACTGGGGTTACTGACCGCGGTGTGTGGCGGCTTCTCTACATACCAATCCGGTCACCGCGACTCGACCCCCTCGCGCCACAGAGGTAGATTGAGTCTCAATGCAAACACCACTGCACCCACTCACGATCGAGGAGTTCGCGATCCTCCCACCTGAGGAGAAACTTGCGTACCTCGAAGCCATGTTCCAGGCCGCCAGGACCGAGAGCGACCGGTCCGACATGTGCCCCGAAGACGCCGTCCCGCTTCCCCCGACGCGCCCGCACTGACGCTCCTGTACCGCTCTAGTTCATCAAGTCCCGGGGCGGTACGGGCAGCCGAAGCACCGCAATTCCTTCGTCCAGCAGGTCCGCGTGCTCCTCATTCGTGGCTTCGCCGCGGATCGAGCGGGCTGGCGCTTCATGATAGTGAATCTTGCGTGCTTCCTCCGGGAAGGCCTTGCCGACGTCCTCGGACTTCTCCAGCATCTCGTCGACGAGGCGCGAGTAGAGGATCTGCGCGATTGCTGCAGGGTCCTTCCCGGTCAGCTCCGGAGGCAACGCCGGCTGCTTGTCCTTCTGCTGCGGTTCCGTTGCGCCTGAGTTGAAGCGCGTCACCGACGGCACGCGCTGAACCTGCTGCACGCCGCAGGTTGGGCAACTCACGAGTCCCTTCCCGTTCTGCCCGACGAAGTCGTCCGGCGATCCAAACCACCCTTCGAACCGGTGTCCGCCGTCGCATTCGAGGTCGTAGACGATCATTTGGAGCCGATTCTAGCCGATCGTATAGGATTCCCGCTGTGCTCGCGGACCGCATCGAAGCCAAGTGGATCGACCTCTTCGCCGAGGTCTTCGGACACTGCAAGGTGGCGCCGGGCGATGCCTGCGCGATCCTCTCGGAGTCGCAATCGCGCGCCCTGAATGTGCAGCTCGCCGAGCTGGCGCTTGCCCGGCTCGGAGCACGTGCGTTCCACGTGACGGTGCCGACGCCGCCACAGGCCGCTCCGGTGCCCGTTCGCTCGACGGGTGCGTCGGTTGCATTGCAGGGTCTGCAGCCTGCGATCGGTGCGCTCGCGGCATCGACATTCGTCGTCGACTGCACGATCGAGGGATTGATGCACGCAGCCGAGCTGCCTGCGATTCTCAAGGGCGGCGCACGGGTTCTCTACATCTCGAACGAGCATCCGGACGTGCTCGAGCGTCTGGCGCCCTCCCCTGCGGACGAGCAGAAGGTGAGGGCAGGGATGCGCCTGCTGAAAGGCGCGAGCATGATGCGCGTCACCTCCCCCGCCGGCACCGATCTCTCGATTCGCGTCGCCGGGGCGCGGGTGGGCGGCGTGTGGGGCTACACCGAGAAGCCGGGGACGCTTTCGCACTGGCCGGGCGGGCTGTGCCTTTGCTTTCCCGCCGCCGGGAGTGTCAACGGCACGCTGGTGCTCGCGCCCGGAGATCTGAACCTGACCTTCAAGCGCTACCTGGAGACAGCGGTGCGCCTCACGATCGAGAACGACTACGTCACGGCGATTGAAGGCGATTCGCTCGATGCCGAGCTGATGCGCGAGTATTTCTCCGCCTGGGGCGACCGCGAGGCGTACGCGGTCTCGCACGTCGGCTGGGGAACGAATCCGCGCGCGCGCTGGGAAGCGCTCGCGATGTACGACCGGCGCGACGTGAATGGCACCGAGCAGCGCGCCTTTGCCGGAAATTTTCTCTATTCGACGGGCGCGAACGAAGTCGCAGGACGGCACACGCTCGGACATTACGACCTGCCCCTGCGCCATTGCACGATCCGGCTGGACGGCACGACGGTCGTGGACAAAGGCAAGCTCGCTGGAGCGCTGGCTTGACCTCCCTCGTCTTCCTGCACGGCGTCGGTGGGGGCCACCATGCCTGGGATGCGCAATTGCCGTTCTTCGCGTCCCATGGATACGGAGCGCACGCCTGGGATCAGCCGGGCTATGGCGAGAGCGCAGGCATCGACCCGTACGACCTCGGGGGCATCGCGGCTGCTCTGGTGCGCCTGATCGAGAAGCTCGAGGACGGCCCCGTGGTCCTGGTCGGCCACAGCATGGGCGGATTCGTCGCGCAGGAAACCTACGCTCGCAGTCCCGCGCATGTGAAAGGGCTGGCACTGTGCTTCACGAGCGCCGCGTTCGGCGGCGGCAGCAGCTCCTTCGCGCGCGAATTCATCGAAGCCCGCATCCGGCCGCTGGACGAGGGGAAAACCATGGCGGACATCGCAGCAAGGCTGATGCCGACGATGCGGGGCGGGCATTCCGACGCAGGCGGGCTCGCACTTGCCGAGCGCATCATGAGTCGCGTGCCGCCGGACACCTATCGCAAGGCAATTGCCCTCCTCACGACGTTCGACCGCCGCGAGCAGCTGGCGCGAATTTCGGTCCCCACGCTGGTCCTCGCCGGAAGCGATGACAAGGTCGCCCCGGCGCCGGTGATGGAGCGCCTGGCTGCGAAGATTCCAGGCGCGGAGTATGTCGTGCTCGAGCGGTGCGGCCATCTCGGCCCGATGGACCAGCCGAGCGAGTTCAACGCCGCCCTGCTCTCGTTCCTGCAACGTCATCACCTGTGACCGACGAGCGCTATTCGGTTTGCGGTTCGGGCTATCCGCTGACGGCGAAGCAGCGCGAGCTGATGGCGCTCGCCGAGTCGCTCGGGCCGGCCTTCGCCGCCCGCGCCGCGCGCTACGACCGCGAGGCCAGCTTTCCGTTCGAGAACTACGCGGAACTGAAAGCAGCCGGCATGCTCGGCTTGTGCGTGCCAGAGCGCCACGGCGGTCGCGGCGCGGACCTGCGGACCTACTCGCTGGTCTCGGCCACGCTCGGCAAGTACTGCGGCGCCACCGCCCTCACCTTCAACATGCACGCCTGCTCGACGCTCTGGCCCGGGCTGCTCGCCGACGATCTGGAGATGAGCGGTGCAGAGCGCGAAGAGCACGAGCGGCGCCGCGCGATTCATTTTTCCCGCGTCGTCAACGAAGGGGCGATCTACGCACAGCCGTTCTCCGAGGGCGGCGCAGCGGCCGCCGGCCGGGCGCCCTTCGGTACGCTGGCGACCGAAGCCGAAGGCGGATGGCGCATCAACGGCAAGAAAATCTTCGCCTCGCTCGCGGGCGCAGCCCACTACTACGGAGTGCTGTGCACGGAAGACAAGCCCGGACGCTCGATGCGCGACACGTTGTACCTCGCGGTGCCGGGCGACGCGCCCGGCCTGTCGGTGGTCGGGGACTGGGACCCGCTCGGGATGCGCGGCACGGTCTCCCGCAACCTCGTGTTCAAGGACGTATTCGTGCCAGCCGACGCATCGATGATGCCGCGCGGCGTGTACTTCCAGGCGGCGAACCGCTGGCCGCACATGTTCACGACGCTGTCCCCGACCTACCTGGGCATCGCGATCGCAGCGTACGAGTTCACCGTTCGCTACCTCAGGGGCGACGTCGACGGCATCCCGGTCAAGCGCCGCATGTATCCGACCAAGCAGATCGCGGTCGCCGAGATGTGGATCCGTCTCGAGCAGACTCGCGCGCTGTTCCTGCGAATGCTCGAGGACGCGCGCATCGATCCGCCCAAGGATGCGCGGCTGCGCGCCTATGCGGCGCAGTTCACCATCATGGAGAACGCCAACGACCTGTGCCGCCTCGCCATTCGCACCTGCGGCGGCCAGTCGATGCTGAAGAACCTGCCGCTGGAGCGCCTGTACCGGGACTCGCGATGCGGCGCACTGATGCTGCCCTGGACCGCGGAGTTGTGCCTCGACCGGATCGGCCGGGAAACACTCTACGAGCCGGGCGAAGCGGATGACTAGGCTGCGGGACCTGTTGGGGCGCTTGCGCCGGTTTCGCAGCCCGGTTTTCACCGGCCTGGCGATGCTCTTCGTCTGCCTGTTCGTGATTGCGCTCGACCCGGCGCTGTTCACTCCGCTCCGCCATGCCTTGTTCGACGGTTACCAGCGCCTGATGCCGCGCGAGCGCAAGTTCGCCGGCGCGATCGTGGTGGCAATCGACGAGACCGCGCTGCAATCGCGCGGCCAATGGCCGTGGCCGCGTGCACAGATGGCCGAGCTTCTCGATTCGATCGGCCGTGCGGGGCCGCTCGCGATCGGCGTCGACATCCTGTTTGCCGAGCCTGAGCGGCTGCCGGGCGATGGCGACGCCGCGCTGGCGCGCGCCGTGAAGGCCAACGGTATCGTGCTCGGGGTCGCCGGCATGTACGAGCGCGACCGGCGCTTTCCGGATCCGCCGCTCGCTGTGCCGCTGTACATTCGCGGCGGGCCCGAGCCTGCGTTCGCCAGGTTCGACGGGCACGTGCAGAGCCGCCAGGAGATCGACCGCGCCGCGGCAGGGCGCGGACTGATCAACGCCGACGACGTCGCCCCGGTGATTCGCAGCGTGCCGCTGATCGCGCGCGTCGGATCGGTGACGGTCCCTGCGCTGACGATCGAGATGCTGCGCACTGCGCAGCGGGTGCAGGCGCTGCGCATCGAGTACGGCGGCGATGCGAGAGCCAGGCTGCGCGTCGGCGAAGTCGACGTGCCGCTCGAGCCGGACGCCTCGTTCTGGATTCATTTCAGCCCGCGCTACGCGGACCGCGTGGTCTCTGCCGAAGAGGTCCTGTCTGGGAAAGCGGCCGCCCAGCTGAAGGACAGCTTCGTGTTTGTCGGAGTGACCGGGCTCGGCCTGATCGAGTGGCGAGCGTCCCCCCTCGGCGAGAACATCCCGGGTGTCGAGGTGCATGCGCAGATGCTCGAGCAGATGCTGGAGCAGCGATTCGTGTTGCGCCCGGCCGCCGCGCGCTGGATCGAGGCCACCCTGCTCGCGCTCTCGGGCGCTGTGCTCCTGGTGTGCGTGCCGCGGCTGCGCGCGTGGGTCTCGACGCTGGTGCTGGTCGGCGTGCTGCTCGCCCTCGCTGCCGTCGGCGCATTGGCATTCCGCGCCGGATCGCTGCTCGATGTCGCGACCCCGGCGCTCGGCGCACTGTTCGTGTTCGGGAGCATGCTCGCAGGCACGCTGACGGAAGCCCAGCGGCAGCGCCAGCTGCTGCGCATGGCGCAGGCCAAGGCCGATGCCGAGCTCGAGGTCGCGCAGCGGATCCAGATCGGGATGCTGCCGAATCCGCGCGTCGTCTTCGCCCAGGAGACGCGTTTTCGTCTCGATGCGCGGGTCGAGCCGGCGCGTACCGTCGGCGGCGATTTCTATGATTGCTTCATGGTCGATCCGCAGCGCCTGTTCTTCGTCGTCGGCGACGTGTCCGGAAAGGGGCTGCCGGCGAGCCTCTTCATGGCGCTCTCGAAATCGCTGCTGAAGAGCATCGCGCTGCGCGAGCCGGACGACGCGGCCCGCATCCTGTCACGCGCGAATACCGAGATCGCGCGCGAAAATCCGGAGAGCTTGTTCACCACGGCATTCGCCGGATTGCTCGACATCGATAGCGGACACCTGACGATGGCAAGCGCCGGGCATGAGCCGCCTTTCCTGCGCAAGTCGGACGGCACGCTGCTGCGCATCGAGCCTGCCGGAGAGCCACCGCTCTGCATCGTGGAGAACTTCGAATACACGACGGCGCGCCTCGTCCTGGCGCAGGGCGAATGGCTGTGCATCGTCACCGACGGGGTAACGGAGGCGATGAATGCGCGCGGCGAGCTCTACGGCGCGGAGCGCTTGCAGCAGGTGCTGGCGCGTCAGCGGGAAGGGGCGTCGCCCGCGGCCGTGCTGACCGATGTCCGGGACGACGTGCGCCGGTATGTCGGAGACACCGAGCAGTCCGATGATCTGACTCTGCTTTGCCTGCGCTGGACCGGCCCCAGCGCCGCCGCCCGTGCAAGCTAGCGAACGTTGATCTCTACGCGCCGGTTGCGCGGCTCGTCGATGCCATCGGCGGTCGGCACCAGCAGCTCGCGCTTGCCGCGCCCCGCCGTCTGGATCCGGTCCGGCGGAATCCCGATGCCCGTGAGGAACCCTTTCACGCGTTCGGCGCGCTGCATCGAGAGCCGATCGTTGTACTCGCTGGTTCCCACCGTATCGGTGTGGCCCGTGACGGCGATGTCCGGCACCGGTCGCGTCCGCATGTCGGCCAGAACCTTGTCCAGATCGGCCGTCGACTCGGCCGTCAACTCGTCCTTGGCAGTAATGAAGTAGAGCAGGAACGTGGTCGGGCGTGCCGGGAGCGCCGCCAGCGTGGTGCCGAAACTCTCGCTGATCTGCAGCGCGGAAGCGCGGCTGGCCTCCAGGCTCCCGTCGCCGCGCACCACGTTGGCCGCATAGGGCGAATCGAGCACTTGGCGCGCGCCCTCGCGCTGCACGACCACGGTGCCGCTCTTGCCGTCGGGACCGGGAAGGACGACGACCGTCTCCTCCCGTATCGGTGTGGCGCACGAGCACGCCAGCAGCGCGAGGACGACGCAGAGGGTGGTCCTCGCGGTCATGCTCTAGCTTCCGGGATCGGCGACCTTGACCACGAACTCCGTACCGCGTACGCCCAGGATCGAGGCCGGCGTCCGGATTCGCATGGCGTCGGGCGATTGCTTGACCATCTTGCCCGAAATGACGGCGAGCGTACCTCTCTGCAGCGAAGCGTCGAACTGGCCTTCGTGCGTGCTGGCGTTGAACGAGAACTTGTCGACCACCAGCGTGCTGTTGGGCCCCGCGGACAACAGGCTGTTGTCGGCGAAGGTCACGCCGACGGTGCCGTCGGCGCCGGTGACCAGCTTGTCGGACTGGCGGATCGGCATGCCCACGACCACGGGCATCCGCGCGCCATCGCGCTCCACGTGCGCGACGCCCTTCGTTACCTTGACCTGGCCTACGTCGTTTGCCGACGCCGCGCCGACGAAAGCGCCCAGAAGAACCGCGGAAATCCAACGCATGATGCCCCCTGGCAGTTGCCGTTGAAGAGGATTCTATATTGCCCGAGCCGGCCGCCGGGCAGGTATGACCAATATCACGTCGGCTAGCCCACCTGCAGCTCGACCGATCCAAGCGCGCCCGCGTCGAAGCGCACCGTCTGGCCCGGCTTCGGGAACCGCGAGGCGATCAGGCTTCCCGTGATCACCACGTCGCTGCGCCACAGGCCAAGCCCGCGAGCCGCGAGGTTGTTGGCGAGCCAGGCGAGCGCTTCGAAGGGGTGCCCCATGACATCGCGGCCCTTCCCTGCCCCGACGCGCTTGCCGTCGATGAACGCGGCTCCCTGCAGCGCGGCGAGATCGATGTCCTTCCAGTCCTGCACCGGCGCGCCGAGCACGGCGCCCTCGTTCCAGGCGTTGTCCGCGATCAGCATCAGTGGATGCGCGGCAAGCGTCGAATAGTCCGCGTTCCGGTCGTCGGCCAGCTCGAGCGCTGGCATCAGCGCCCCCACCGACGCAGCGACCGTTTCCCGCGTGTACGGCGCGCCGACCACCGGCAGGTCGTCCGCAAGCTCCACGGCGATCTCGAATTCGACCAGCAGGTTCACGTAGTCGCCCGCATTGATGCGCGCCGGCCCGCGCAACACGGTCTTTTCCAGCATGTCGCCGGCGATCGCATCGGAGAGGCCGGTCATCTTGCGCATCGCCGGCGTCGTGACCGCGACCTTGTATCCGACCACGGGCCCGAGCTGCTCGTGGCGCAATCCGACGAAATCCGCCTGCACCGCGTACGCATCCTCGAGCGACTGCGGCGCGAGATCGTCGGGCATCGGCGCGAATCGCTCGCGACGCGCGTGCGCGTCGAAGAGCCATTTCGCGGCGCGCTCGAAACGGGGCTCGGGGCGGGAAGATTGGCGCAGGCGCATGGCGAGGCCCGTCATGATACTTCGATTGTCGACGGATCAGTCGGTGCGTTGCCGGTCGTCGAGTAGCCGCTCGAACGAAAAGCCGTAGCCGCCGCGCCGATCGAGATCCCGCGCCCGCTGCCGCAATTCCGCATCGCCGGCGAGCGGACCTTGCGCCGAGGCGAAGACGATCAGGTTTCCCGTGCCGCGCGGGTGATACACCTCGGTCGCTGCGAACGCGCGACGGACACTCTCGACGTAGCGCCGGGCATCGGGCCCGGAGAGGATGTTGAACATGACGACCCCGCCCGGGTTGAGGCGTCGCTGAATGCTGCGGTAGAACGCTTCGCTCTTCAGACTCAATGGATGACCCGTTGCGTCGGTCCGCTCGCCCGGATGCAGGTGCGCATCGATCAGGACGAGGTCGTAGCGCTCGGTCGCGCGCTCGAGGTAGTCGCGTCCGTCCTCGACGAGGATCCGCGTGTGCGGCCCTGCGCTTGTGCCGAAATAGTCGCGCGCCACCGCCACCATTGCAGCGTCGATCTCGACCACATCGAGCCGGACGTCGGGAAAGTGGTGGTTGATGAAGCGCACCATGGCGCCGCCGCCGAGCCCGACCAGCAGGCACGACTCCGGCTGCGGGCGATACAGGAATCCCGCCATCGCGGCATGCGCGTAGCCGTGCTGCAGCACGTGCGGGTGCCGCAGATCCATCAGCGTCTCGACTACGCGCGTGCTCTCGTCACCGCCGAAGTAGATCGCGCGCCGGCCGCCAGAGTCGTACACCCGGATGTGCGAGTACGGAGACTGGACCTCATGGACCAGAACGCTCTGGCAGGCGGCGAGGACAAAATACAGCGCGGCGAGCGCCGCGCGCTGCCAGCGGCGCACGGCGCCTTCAGGCATCCCGAGTCGAGTGGAGCGCGATCCGGTTGCCTTCGCTGTCCCGCACGATTGCGCGGCAGCCATGCGGTCCGATCGTATGTACGGCCTGCATCACCTTGCCGCCGTGGCGCTCGACCTGCGCGACCGCGTCGCGAATGCGGCCATCGACATTCATGTAGACGAGAATGCCGCCGCTCGAGGTGACCGCACCCGGCTCGCGGATCAGGCAGCCGCCGTTGCCGTCGCGATGATCGAGCACGCAGAATTCCGTGGCGTCGAATTTCTCCTTGTGCACCTTTACACCGAGCACTGCAGCGTAGAACGACCGGGCCCGATCGAGGTCTTCAACCGGAATGTCGAACCAGACTGCGCGGTTGTGCTGTGAATTGAAGTCGCTCATGGAGATCCCCCTTTGAGTGGAGGCCGCAGGTCGATCGTTTCGCGGCGCCCGTTGTACCAGAAATCGAGTCCTTCCCGACGCCTGACCGCGGCGAGCCCGCGCATGGCAAGCCACAGCATCTGGCGGAGGATCTGGCCGCCCGTGAACAGGCGCAGCTTTCGCCCGGAAGTGATCACCGCTGCCGGCACCATGGCGAAGCGCCCTACCCTTCCGAGCGCGAGCTTCATGTGAATTTCCTCGCTGGCGAAATAGCGCTCGTCGAACCCGCCCGCCGCCTCGAATGCCGCGCGGCGCGCAAAGAGGAAGCAGCCTCCGGCGAAACCGAGATGGAACACCGCCCAGCAGCCGATCTCGCCCAGGGCTCGGGTCCATGCACCGATGCCGTGGCTGTCGAAACGCACGCGTGCGCCGCCCGCAATCGCCCCGGCAGCGAGCGCCGCCAGCATTCCACGCAGGGTCTGTTCCGGTACGAGCGTGTCCGCGTCGACAAATACCAAGAGATCGCCCTTCGCAACCCCGGCGCCCGCGTTGCGTACCGCCGAAATCTTGTGCAGGCTCACGCGGATCACCGCAGCGCCCTCCGCGCGCGCGGTCGCCGCAGTCGCGTCGGTGGAGGCGTCGTCGACCACGATCACTTCGAACGGCTCGTTCAGCGCGCGAGCCGAGGCCCCGAGCGCGCGCACGGTCGCGCCGATCATGACTTCCTCGTTGTAAGCAGGGACGATGAACGAAATCAGCACGAGACCCGGATCCTTCGGCCCCCCGCGCACTACGAACGGAAGGGACTGCAGATTCTAAAGGTTTCGGGCGGACGAGCCGATGAGGCGGCCGCGTCTTACCTGTGTTCGCTTGCCTCGCTTTGGGCCGCGGCAGCGCTCGCTGCCTGGCGCATCGCCACCACATCGTGCAGCCGGCTGTCGAATGCATCCAGGGCGGCGAAAACCTGCCGGCGCAATTGGTCGCCGGGCACAGGCTGATGCTTGCGAACGGAAAAGAGCGCGCCGGCGCAATTCTCGACCTGGCCCATCTTGGCTTTCAGGTCCGTATCGTTCACCGAGCGCGACGCGATCGCGCAGAGCGCTCGCACCCTGAGCAGGGTCGTCGCGCCGGGGCGGTCGCCCGGGTAAGACTGGAAGATCGCTTTCAGCTGCTGCTGCAGCTTTCGCGCCTCTGCGATGTCGTGATCCGTGCGTTGCGGCATGGGCACCTCCACCATCGCGAAGTGTACGCCGGACGAGGCGTACGGGCATGTAGCGGTTTTTCTACACTCGGTCCCCGTCGAACTATCGGCATGAAGCTTGCATGCCTCCTTGATGTCTCTGAAAACGAAAGGACTCCCATGAAATCGGAACTCACCCTTGCCGCTGCAGTCCTGGCGCTGGTGTTCGGGATGAATGCCCAGGCAGCCGACACCAAGGCGATCAACGACCAGCACAAGGTCGCGATGGACAAGTGCAAAGAACTGAAAGGCAATGCGAAGGACGTCTGCAAGGCGGAAGCCGACGGCCAGAAGAAAGTCGCGAAAGCCGAGGCCGAGCTGAAGGAGAACGACACGCCGAAGAACCGCTTCAAAGTGGAAGAAGCGAAGGCCAACGCGAATTACGACGTGGCCAAGGAAAAGTGCGGTGACCACACCGGCAAGGCCAAGTCCGCATGCAAGAAGGCGGCCAAGTCGGAGCGCGACGGTGCGATCGCCCAAGCCAAGAAGGCGTCTGCCAGCGAGCCGAAGCCCAAGAAGGACGAGAAGACGAAGGGGTAGCCGCGCTGCGCGGCTGGCGAGGCGCGCACCCGGAATGACGAAAAAGACGCTGCTCCTGAGTATAGTGTTCGGACTTGCCCCGGCCGTTGCCGCAGCGCAGGCGGACCGGTTCCGCGCGCTCGACAAGAACGGCGACGGCTTCATTTCGAGTCAGGAATGGTACGGTCAGGGCCGTGCGCCCGTCCCGTTCACCGTCGTCGACGTGGACGGCGACGGAAGGATTTCCGAGGGCGAATTCCGTGAGTGGAGTGCGGCACGTGGCGGGGCGAAGACCATGGGGCTCACTTCCGCCGATCGATTCCGCATCATCGACCGAAACAGGGACGGAATCATCTCGCCCGAAGAGTGGAACGGTGCCGGGTATGGATCCGTGCCGTTCGAAGCGGTCGACTCGAACAGCGATGGGAAGATCTCCGCCCGCGAATTCAGCGAGTGGGACAGGAGGCGCGGGGGACCGGTCGCGAACACCCCCGCGCCGCCGCAGCCGCCCGGAACGGCCGCTCCACCCGCCGCCGAACGCTTGCGTAGCGACCGCGGCGCTACGGGACTCACGGGTCGCGTTGGCATCCCGGGACCCTCGCCCACGGCACCGCCGCCCACCGCAGCGCCGCCGGCCGTGCTGAGTACGAGCCCCGGCGCGACGCCGGGGAGCTCACCGAGCATGAGTACCGGGAGCGGCCTGACCAAGTAGCGTTCGCAGTAAGCCCCCCGGGGAGGGACTCCGAACAGTTCGATGAT
>DASYPC010000362.1:0-8152 GCA_036007105.1 Burkholderiales bacterium
CCTCGGGCACCACCGGGCGGCCGAAGGGCGTCGTTTACCATCATCGCGGCACGTTCCTCGAGTCGGCCGGCAACATCATGGCGTGGGCGATGCCGGCGCACCCGGTGTACCTGTGGACGCTGCCGATGTTCCATTGCAACGGCTGGTGTTATCTGTGGTCGGTGACGGCGATGGCGGGAACGCACGTGTGCTTGCGCGCGGTCGATCCGGCGCAGATCTTCCCGATGATCGTGGAGCACGGGGTGACGCACATGTGCGGCGCACCGACCGTGCTCAGCATGCTCACTGCGGCGCCGGGGGAGCAGCGGCGCACATTCGCGCATCCGGTGCGCATCATGACAGGCGGCTCGCCGCCGCCCGCCAAGGTGATCCAGGGCATGGAGGCGCTCGGCTTCCAGGTGCTGCACATTTACGGCATGACCGAGCTGCAGGGACCGTCGACGCTCTGCGAGCCGCAGCAGGGCTGGCAGGACCGGTACACCGAGATGGCGCGGCAGGGCGTGCGCTATCAGGTCGTCGAAGGCCACATCGTCGCCGACCCGAAGACCTGCAAGCCGGTGAAGAAGGATGGCGCGACCATGGGCGAGATCCTCGTGCGCGGAAACACCGTGATGCTCGGTTACCTGAAAGACCCGAAGGCCACGGCGGAAGCGTTCGCGGGCGGCTGGATGCATACGGGAGACCTCGCCGTCTGTCACCCCGGCAACTCCGTGGAGATCAAGGACCGCAAGAAGGACATCATCATTTCGGGCGGCGAGAACATCTCGTCGGTGGAGGTCGAGATCGCGCTCTACCGGCATCCGGCGACCCAGCTCGCGGCGGTCGTCGCGCGGCCGGACGAAAAATGGGGCGAGACCCCTTGTGCGTTCGTGCAGCTCAAGCCCGGCGCGGCGGCGACCGAGGAGGAGATCATCGCGCACTGTCGCTCGAGCCTTGCGCGGTTCAAGATCCCGAAGAAGGTCGTGTTCGGCGAGCTGCCGACGACGGCCACCGGAAAGATCCAGAAATACGTGCTGCGCGAGCGGGCGCGAGAATTGAGTTGACGCCCGGGTGGACGCGCTTCCCCTGCCGCTCATCGGCTGGCTGTACACGCTGGTTTGCGGGAGCGCGCTCGCGCTTGGCGCGTGGCTCGTGATCGGCGTGCATTTCTCCGGGGAGGACGCGCGCAAGCAGCTCGCCTCGCGGGTCAGCGACGATGCGATGCTGTTCGGCATCTGGATCCTGGGACTCGCCGGCGGGATCGGCCTCCTGCTAGGGAAAGCCTGGAGCGCGGTGGTGCTCGAGTTCTTCTGCTGGGTGCTGATGGTGCTCGTCGTGATGACTGCCGTGTCGCGGTTCCGCGCCGCCGAGCCGCCGCGCATCACGCTCGGGCTGAGCCTTGCGCTGTTCGTCGTCCCTGTGCTCGCCTTTTGCGGGGCGACCATCTACACTCTGCGCGCCCCGGGACCTTCATGATCTTCGAGCAGATCGCCAGCGGTGGATGCCAGTCGTATCTCGTCGGTTGCGACGCGACCTGTGCGGCCGCGCTGATCGACCCGGAGATCAGCCAGATCGACCGTTACCTGGCGCTCGCTGCGAAGCACGGGATGCGGATTCGCTTCCTGGTCGACACGCACACGCACGCCGATCACTTCTCCGCGACGCAAGAGCTTGCGCGCCGGCTGGAGGTCCCCGTGATCATGCATCGCCAGAGCCCCGCGCCTTTCATCGACATGCGCGTCGACGACGGCGAGATGATTCTCGTCGGCGACCTGCGACTGCGCGTGCTGCATACGCCGGGTCATACTCGCGACTCGATGTGCCTGGTGCTGCCGGACCGGGTGCTCACCGGAGACACGCTGCTGATCGGGGGTACCGGCCGCACGGACCTGCCGACCGGGGATGCTGCAGCCCTGCACGACAGCCTCTTCAACCGTGTCCTGAAGCTCGACCCTAAGCTGCTCGTATACCCGGCGCACGACTACAAGAAGCAGGGACACAGCACGCTGGAGCAGGAGCTGGCGGGAAACCCGCGGCTGCAAAAGCGCGAGCGCGCGGCGTTCGTGGAAATGATGGGAAGCCTCAGCCTGAGCATGCCGACGCACCTCACCGAGGCGTTGCGCACGAACATGAGCGGCGGCAAGACGATTGCGCAACTGCTCTCGGAAGCAGCGGCGAAGGTATCGTTCATGTCGATGGAGGAACTGAAGGACCGGATCGAGGGAGACGAGAGCGACCTGCTGGTGCTCGACGTACGCGAGCGCGATGCGTATGCGGAGGCGCATATCCCGGGCGCAAAGCTGCTGCCGCGCGGCCAGCTCGAGCTGCGCGTGAACCAGGAGCTTCCGGATCCGACGCGCCGGGTGCTGGTGTACTGCGATTTCGGCAAGGTCTCAACGCTCGCGGCAGCAACTTTGCGCGAGATGGGCTACACTCGTGCCGTCGCGCTGGACGGCGGGATGGTCGCGTGGAGCGAAGCAGGATACCCGATGAAGGAAGGCGCAGAGCCATGACAGACGGCCTGTTTCCGATCGTGGACGTTTCCGGCAGCGCATTCGAGCGTGGCCGCATGCAAGGCGAGCGCGCACGCGGGGAAGTCGAACGTTCGATCGCCAACTATGCGCACCTGTTCGCGTTTTGCGAAATCGCCTGGGACGAGGCGCAGCGGCGCGCCGGCGCGTACCGCGACGCCATCGGCGGGCTGGACGCGAGCCTGCTGGAGGAGATCGAAGGCATCGCGTCGGGCGCGGGACGCAAGCCGGGCGAGATCCTCGCGCTGAACGCGCGCACCGAGCTGCTGCCGCCGACGTATCTGGGAAAGGCGGGTGCGCCCGCCGGCGAGTGCACGGCGATCGCCGTGCAAGAGAGCGCGAGCACCAGAGGGACGCTTTTGGCGCAGAATTGGGACTGGCTGGGCGCACAGCGCGAGGCGCTGATCCTGCTGCGGATCCCCGAGTCCGACCGCCCCGGATTTCTCACGCTGACCGAGGCAGGGATGCTCGCGAAGATCGGCATGAATACGCTCGGCTTCGGCGTCTGTCTCAATATTTTGCGCAGCGTCGACGACGGCAAGCGCACCGGCGTTCCGGTGCACGTGCTGTTGCGCGCGCTGCTGGCGGGCAGCAAGACGGTCGCCGAGGCGATCGCGTTCGCGACCCGGCTCGCGTTCGGCGGCTCGTCGAACGTGCTGTGCGCCGACGTCACGGGGGAGGCGGCGAGCCTCGAGCTCTCGCCGCTAGGCGTGCGCGTCTTGCACGGCGCGAACGGCACGCTGTGCCACACCAATCACTTCATCGCACCCGGCACCGAGGCCTGGCAGCTCGAGCTTGCCGACAATCTCTCGACTGAGCCGCGGCTGGAGCGCGCGAGAAGGCACGCTGGGGCGCTCGGCATGCATGGCGTCGAGGACTTGAAGACGCTGCTGCGCGACGAGTCCGAAGGCTTCCTCTCGATCTGCAGAAGGCCCGATCCGTCGTTGCCCGAGCAAGCGCGCATCGAGACGGTCGCCTCGGTGATCATGGAGCTCGCGCACGCAACCATTCATGTCGCGCCGGACACTCCGTCGCTGACGGAATACCGCCGCGTGTCGCTCGCGCCGGAGCCCGTGCTCGCTGCCTGAGCTACGGGATCGTTTGCCGCTGCTGGCTGCGTAACGCGGCGGTTTCCTCGTCGTCGACGCGGCCATCGCTGCGCAGCCGGACGCCGAAGCGTTGCTCGGCCTGCTCCTTCGAGTAGTAGCCCCGCATGACGTCGTGCGCCACCTTCGACGGGTCGCGGCGCAGCGCGTCGCCGTAGCCGCCTCCGCCGGGCGTCGAGACGCGGACTACGTCGCCGGGGCGCATCTCGATGTCCTGGTCCTTGGACAGATGGAGCGGGTGATAGGTGTCGCCGTTTCTTTCGATCGCGACCCGGTTCACGCCGCCGTTCGCGCCGCCCAGCGCGCCCAGCGGTCCGGTGCGCCCGTGATCCATGACCATCGACGCGCGCGCCTCTCCGCGGCGCACGCGGATCGCGTAGTTGACGCCAAATCCGCCGCGCGCCTCGCCTGCGCCACCCGAGCCTTCGTTGAGCGCAAACTCCTCGAACAGCACCGGGTAGTATTGCTCCATCACCTCGACCGGCGGCATCTTGGAGATGCCGATCGTCGAGCAGCCGTTGGAGATCCCGTCCGAGACCGGGCTGCCGCCGTAGCCGCCCCCGGTGAAGAGGTACAGCACGTAGGAGCGGCCGCGCTTCGGGTCGGTGCCGCCGATCGCGAGGTTGCCCGACGTCCCGGCGGGCGCGGCGAACAATTGTTCCGGAATCGCCTGGGTGAGTGCGTCGAATACCGCCTCGGCAATCCGCTGGCTGACTTCCGCCGCGCAGCCGGAGACCGGGCGCGGATACCTCGCGTACAGGAACGTACCTTCGGGCTCGATGACCTTGAGCGGCTCGTAGGTGCCCGCGTTGATCGGCACGTCGGGAAACACGTGCTTCACGGCCAGGTAGACCGACGAAAGCGTGGTCGCGATGACCGAATTCATCGGCCCGCGGCACGGCGGCGAAGAGCCGGCAAAATCAAATACCAGGTCGTCCTCGGCAGTCTTGGTGATCGAAAGGCGGATATCGAGCGGCGCGTCGACGACGCCGTCCGAATCGACGATCGAGTGGCCGCGGTAGACGCCCGCCGGGATCTTGGCGATCTTGGCGCGCATCTGCCGTGCGGCGCGCTTTCTCAACTCGGCGATCGCCTGCTCCACGGTATCCGCGCCGTAGCGATCGAGAAGCGCGGTCAGGCGTTTCTCGCCGATCGCCAGCGCCGCGCCCTGTGCCTTGATGTCGCCGATGCGCTGGTCGGCGATGCGGATGTTCGAAAGGATGATTGCGAGGATCTCCTCGTCCATCACGCCCTTCTTGTAGAGCTTAACCGGCGGCAGCCGCAGGCCCTCCTGCTCGACTTCGGTCGCATTCGCCGAAAACCCGCCGGGGACGATCCCGCCGACGTCGGGCCAGTGCCCCGTGTTCGCGAGCCAGCACCAGAGCGCGCCGCGGTAGAAGAACGGCTTGGCGAAGCGCACGTCCATCAGGTGCGTGCCGCCGAGATACGGATCGTTGACGATGAACACGTCACCGGGATCGAGTGTCCAGCCGCGCACGCGCACGCGCTCGATCACCATGCGGGTCGAGAATTGCATCGTGCCGACGAACACCGGCAGCCCGAGGTCGCCCTGCGCGATCAGCGAGCCGTCCTCGCGCGAGTAGATCCCGTCGGAGCGGTCCATGCCTTCCGAGATGACCGGGCTGAACGCGGCGCGGCAGAACGCCAGGTCCATCTCGTTGCACACCTGCTGCAGGCCGTTCTGGATGACGGCGAGGGTGATCGGGTCGAGGAAGTCGGTGGCGGGGAGGCTCATGGGTTGGAGAGAGGATTATCCACTCCGTTCCGCATCGTGGCCATAAAGCCAGGCGCTCTGGCGAAGAGGGTCGCCGCTCGCAAACTCGCTGTCGCGCCGTTCCTGTTCCGGACCGTCCGGAAGATGGTTTCGCACCTCCCTGCCGCGGCTCATCCGTTGCACCTGGCTCGTTCGTGGCCGACGGATCGCCTCGTAGCGTTGCAGAGCCTGCGCTACCGAACCCGCGTCTGCTTTCTGCAGGCAATCGGCGAGCACGACGGCGTCCTCGATCGCCTGAGCCGCACCCTGCGCAAAGAACGGAAGCATCGCGTGCGCGGCATCGCCGAGGAGCGTGATGCGGCCTTCGGACCACCGTTCGAGCGGATTGCGGTCGTACATCGCCCAGCGTTTGGTGCTGGCGGCCGATCGGATCAGCTGGTGCACGCGGTGATCCCAGCCCTCGAATTCCGCGGACAAATCCGAGATTTCGCCATCGGCCGTCCACGAGTCATTGCGCCAGTTGCCGGCTGGAACGATCGCGACTACGTTAACGAGGCGGCCGGCAGAGATCGGGTAGTGCACGAAGTGGCGCCCGGGGCCAAGCCAAAGCGTCTGCACCGGGCGAACGGCGATATCCGGCGCCTTCTTCGCCGGCACGAGGCAGCGAAACGCACACAGGCCCGAGAAACGCGCATCGATTTGCGTGGCAACCGCTCGGCTGACCAGAGAGTGGATCCCGTCCGCGCCGATGACCACGTCTGCGGTGACCTTCGTGATCCGACCCCCGGCGCTAGCGAACGTGAGCTCCGCTTCGTGTTCGTTCTGAGCGACGCCGATGCAGCGATGGTCGAGGCGCAGCGGGTGTTGCGGGAGCGCTCGCTGAAGCAGCGCCACCAGGTCGGCGCGATGGGCGACGTAGCAATGCGTGCCATAGAGGCGCTCGCATTCGTCGCCCATCGGCTGCACGAAGAGCACGCGACCGTCATTCCAGCGGCGGAACTCCCACGCGGCCTCGAGGCGAACGGCGAATGCCGACAGCTTTTCGCCGAGCCCGATCTTCTGCAGAGGCCGCACCATGTTCGGCGAGACGACGATCCCCGCGCCGACCTCCCGCAGCTCCGGAAGCTGTTCGTAGACAGTTGCTTCCAGCCCTGTCCTCCGAAGGAACAGTGCGGCGGCGAGTCCGCCGAGGCCACCACCTACTATCGCGATCCGCATTCTTCACCTTGGATAGTAAGCTAACAGACGCAAACTGCTCACCCGTGGATCCCCATGCGCTGGGCGAGAAGCTCCATCCGCACGTGGGTCATTTCCGCGCGGGGTTGAGCGCCGGGTAGCGGAGAATCTGGGCGAAAATCATGCTTGAGGCGGAACCCACATGACTGTCGACGAACTTGCAGCGACTCTTCGCCAGGCGCACGAGACCGGCACGCCTTGCCGGCCGCTGCGCTCGCATTTGCGTGACGCGAGCCAGGCCTATGCCGTGCAGGACACGAACACGCAATACTGGCTCGGAAAAGGTCGCCGCCTGGTCGGGCGCAAGATCGGCCTGACGGCCAAAAGCGTGCAGAAGCAGCTCGGCGTGGACGAGCCGGACTACGGCATGCTGTTCGCCGACATGTGCTGCGGCGACGGCGAGGCGGTTGCGCGCGGCGCCGTGATGCAGCCCAAGGTGGAAGGCGAAGTCGCGCTGATCCTCGAACGCGACCTCGGTTTCGAGGATACGACTGTGGCGGACATCGTGCGCGCGACCGCGTACTGCGTGCCGGCGATCGAAATCGTCGGCAGCCGGATCGAGAACTGGGACATCAAGCTCGTCGATACCATCGCGGACAACGCCTCCTCGGGCCTGTTCGTGCTCGGCAGCCGGCCGCGCCTTATGCGCGACGTGGAGTTGCGCACTTGCGCGATGACGATGAGAAAGAACACGGACGTTGTCTCGGAGGGCACGGGCGAAGCCTGCATGGGCAATCCGCTCATTGCCGCGGTGTGGCTTGCGAGGACCATGGCGAAGGTCGGCCGGCCGCTGCGGGCCGGCGACATCGTCATGACAGGCGCGCTTGGCCCCATGGCGCCGGTCGCCAGCGAGGATTCCGTCATCGTCGAGATCGAAGGGCTCGGTAGCGTGAAGGCGACCTTTCAGTAGGCGCGCACGCTAGCCGCGTCTGAGCGGCGCCGCGCGGCGGGGCACGCGCGGCGGCTTCGGCGGCTCCTCCGCAGCCTTGCGCGAGCCAAAGCGGTGCGCATAGACCCAGGTGAACTCGGCCCCGAAGAGGAAAATCTGCGCCGAGTAGTAGACCCAAAGCAGCAGCAGCACGGCGGACGCTGCCGCGCCGAAGCCGGAGGCCAGGCTGCTCGTGCCGAGGTAGTACCCGATCAGGAACTTGCCGATCGCAAACAGCATCGAGGTGACCGCAGCACCGACCCACACGTCGCGCCAGGCGATTTTCACGCGCGGCAGCACCTTGTAGATCAGGGCGAAGAGCGCGGTAATCATCGTGAAGCTGACGGCCTCGTTCACCAGGTCGAGCAGGATCTTCCAGCCGCCGAACCAGGACCCCCACCATTTGCCGAGCGCGGCAAGCGCCGCGCTGGCAGCGAGCGACACCATCAGCAGGAAGCCGATCGCGGCGACCATCCCGAGCGACAACAGCCGCGAGCGGATCAGCTCTATCAGGCCGGTGTCCTGGCGGACCGCGGGGGACCGCCAGATTCGGTCGAGCGCGGTCTGCAGCTCGGCAAACGCGCTCGTGGCGCCGACGAAAAGTAGGGCGACGCCGGTAATCATGCCGAGCACGCCA
>DASYPC010000363.1:0-8304 GCA_036007105.1 Burkholderiales bacterium
GAGCGCGCCCGCGGTGCCCGCGCGCTGGAGTACTTTTCTGCGACTCCGGTTCATGCTGTCATTTTCTCACGCCCCGGCCCGCCGCGCGACGCCAGTGGCCGGAGGCGCCGCCGCGCTTCTCCTCGAGCCGCAACCCGCCGATCGACATGCCCCGGTCGACGGCCTTCAGCATGTCGTAGATCGTCAGCAAGCCCACCGCGGCCGCGGTGAGCGCCTCCATCTCGACGCCGGTCCGGCCCGTGCATGCGACTGTCGCCGCAATGCCGATCGAACCGCGCTCGGTGTCGATATCGAACTCGATCGTGGCCCGCGTGATCGCGATCGGATGGGCAAGAGGGATCAGGCCGGGCGTGCGCTTCGCGGCCTGGATCGCCGCAATCCGCGCGACGCCGAGCACATCGCCCTTCTTCGCTGTGCCGGCCGTCACCCTGCGCAGCGTCGCGGGCTGCATGCGGATGCGACCCGAGGCGACGGCGATCCGCTCGGTTTCGTCTTTCGCGCCGACATCGACCATGTGAGCGCCGCCGCGCGGGTCGAAGTGAGTCAGTCTGCGCGAATCTTTGCGCTTCAAGCGAAGCTCCGGGGAACTCGTCGGAGCGGAAGGTATCATAGCCGGGTGCGCGCATTCGCCCTGCTGCTCGCCCTGTGCCTTTCAGTCCTGCCGCGAGCCTTCGGACAGGCCTTGCCCGATCTGGGCGAAGGCTCCAGCACCGTCCTGCCCCCGCAACTCGAGCGCAAGATCGGCGAAGGCATCATGCGCGAGATCCGCAGCCGCGAGCCGTCGTACCTCGACGACCCGGAGATCAGCGACTACCTGAATCAGCTTGGCGCAACGCTGGTTGCTGCGGTGCCCGGCGCGCGCCAGGACTTCGAGTTCTTCGCCATACGGGACGCGTCGGTCAACGCATTTGCGCTGCCGGGCGGGTTCGTCGGCGTGCACACCGGCCTGCTCACGACCGCCGAGAGCGAATCGGAATTGGCTTCGGTCCTCGCGCACGAGATTTCGCACGTCACGCAGCGGCACATCGCGCGCATGCTCGGCACGCAGCAGCAGATGCAGATCCCCGGCCTGATCGCGCTCGCCGCCGCGCTGCTGCTGGGGCGCTCGCGGCCCGACATCGCGCAGGGCGCGATAATGGCCGCGCAGGGCGTAATGGCGCAGACGCAACTGAGCTACTCGCGCGACTTCGAGCGCGAAGCCGACCGCATCGGATTCCAGACGCTCTCCACCGCCGGCTTCGACGTGCGCGCGATGGCGGTGTTCTTCGAGAAGATGCAGCGCACTACGCGCGTCATGGACGACGGCAGCGTTCCGGGATACCTGCGCTCGCACCCGGTCACGACCGAGCGCATTGCGGACGCGCAGGCGCGCGCTGCGAATCTGCCGTACCGGCAGCACCCCGACAGCCTCGATTTCCACCTGGTGCGCGCCAAGCTGCGCGCCGAATTCGGCGATCCACGCGATGCGGTCACCGAATTCAAGGCGGCCGTGGGCGATCTCCGCTACGCGAACGAGATTGCGGCGCGCTACGGGCTTGCCGTTGCGCTGCTGCGCGCCAAGCGGCCGCGCGAGACTGAAGTCGAGCTGTCGCGCCTCGGCGACCGGGCCAAGGGAAGCCCGATGTTCGTCACGCTCGCGGCGCGCGCGCGCCAGACACAAGGCGACGACGCAGGAGCGCTCAAGCTGCTGAAGGAAGGCGCGGCGCGCTGGCCGCAGCGCCGCTCGGTCGTGTATGCGTATGCGGAGTTACTCGGCACGCAGGGGCGCAGCGACGAGGTGCTCGCGGTCATCGAGCCGCAGATGCGGCTCTACCCTCGCGATGAGCGGCTGCACGAGATGCGGGCGAGGGCTTTTGCCGCGCTCGGCAAGCGCCTGCGGCAGCACCAGGCGCAGGCCGAAGTGTATGCATTGCGCGGCAGCCTGCCGGCCGCGATCGAGCAATTGCAGCTGGCGCAGGCCGCAGGAGACGGCAATTTCTACGAGCTTTCCGCGGTAGAAGCGCGACTCAAGGAATTGCGCGCGGAGCACACGCGCGACCTGAAGGAAGCCCGCAAGAAGCAGTAGCGGGCGCCACTACAGCGCTCGCCCTTCATCCTCTGCGCCTGTAGGACAAACCTAGACAGCAGGCTCGCCGTGCGTCCGACATACCGGCGCAGGCGGCGTGCGTACGATCGATTGATCGTGCACACGCCGCGCCGATGCGCGTTGACGTGTGAGATGATGAATCCGAGGAGAAACGACATGAGAATTCAGAAATCTACCCTCGCCGCTGCGCTCGCTGCAGCGCTGCTGGCCGCCTGCGCCGGCTCGCCCACGAAGGAGAGCACGGGCGAAGCGATCGACGACAGCGTGATTACGACCAAGGTCAAGACGGCCCTGCTCGCGGACACGCGCGTCCGGGGCAGGGATGTCAGCGTCGAGACGTTCAAGGGCCGCGTGCTGCTCTCGGGCGTCGTGGCGAGCCCCGAGGAGCGCCAGACCGCTGAAAGAATCGCCCGGCAGACTGCGGGCGTGAAAGAAGTGAACAACAAGCTCTCCGTGCAGTGACGCAAGGAGCGCCGGCAGCAATGACCGGCCACGGCAAAACAATTTGAAACAATTTTGCATGAGCGTACCGGATCGCGCCGGTCTAACAACATGGGAGCTCTCAGTAATCAAATGGATATGGAGGCTCTGATGAAAAAGCTGATGCTGATTCTGTTGGCCTGTGTGGGCTTGTCGAGTTGCGTGGTGGTCCCCGAACAGCGCGTGGTGACCCGCGAGTCGTACACGTACGTACCGCCGGCCACGGCGTACTACACCCCGGGGTACACGTATCGCTACTATTCTTACTAGCGGTGCAGTCGAGGAGTCGCGCGATATGAGCGCGACGCGTACTCGGCCAAAAATCTGGAAGTGGGCGACGCTGGCGGCGGTGCTGTTGATCGCAGCCGGTATCGCCCTATTCCAGTGGAACTGGCTGCGCGGGCCGATCGGATCGGCCGTGCAGCAGAAGACCGGCCGGCCTTTTGTCATTGCCGGCGATCTCGATGTCGGGCTCTTCCGCGGTCCGTTGATCCGCATGAAGGACGTGCGCTTCGACAATCCGGCCTGGGCGGAGGGTCCTCACCTGATCACTGCGCGCGAAGCCGAATTCACGATCGATTTTGCGGCGCTGCTGCAGGGCCGTCTCGTGTTTCCGTACGTGCGCCTGTCGGAACCCGAAGTCTCGCTGCAGCGCGCGGCAGACGGGCAGCGCAATTGGGTGTTGCAGATCACCGACGACGGGACCGCGCGAGCGCCCGAGATCCATCAGCTTTCGATCGACCGCGGCGTGGTGCGCTATCTCGATGCGATCGAGCATGCGAACATGAGCGCCCACGTATCGACCCAGCCCGAACGCACCGAGCGGCCCACCACGATCGTCTTTTCCGGGACGTACCGGAAAACACCCCTGAAGGGCGAGGCGCATTCGGCGCCGGTGCTGAATTTGCGCAATACCGACCAGCCGTTCTCGATGTGGCTGCGAGTGGCGAGCGGCGACACGATTCTCGAGACGGACGGCGAGTTCACCGACTTTGCGCACTTCGGCAAGGTAGATGCCCGGCTCAAGATCCGCGGCCCGGACTGGTGGCGGCTCTATCCGCTGATTCCGCTGCCCCTGCCGCATTCGCCCGCCTACAGCTTCGACGGGCGGCTGAAGCATGCCGGCAACGAAACGACCTATGAGAATTTCTCGGGCAGGGTCGGCAGCAGCGACCTCTCCGGAAGCGGAACTTACGTGCATCGCGAACCTCGGCCATTGCTGAAGGCCACGCTGCAAAGCCGGGTGCTCGATCTTAAGGACCTCGGCCCGCTGATCGGCGCGCGGCCGCAGAAGGAGCAGCCTGCGCCGCAGGCGCAGCCCATCGCGCAGAAGGCGCAGCGCGCCCACAGTCCTGCAGCCGGAAGAGTGCTGCCGACCGAGCCGTTCGAGCTCGAGCGACTCAACCGGATGGACGCCGACGTGCTACTGAAGGCAAAACAGCTGCGCCGCCCGAACGAGTTGCCGCTCGACGATCTCGTCACGCACTTGCGGCTGGAGAAGGGCGTGCTCGGCCTCGATCCGCTGCGCTTTGGCATCGCCAGCGGGGAAATCGATTCGACGGTCACACTCGATGCCCACCAGGACCCGATTCGAACGCAGGCGAAGATCCGGCTCAAGAACGCGCGTATCAATCAGCTTTTCCCCACGGTCAAGCTGATGAAGGAAAGCGCCGGAGTGGTCGGCGCGAACGTACAGTTGTCCGGCAAGGGCAACTCGGTCGCGGCGATGCTCGGCAGCGCGTCGGGAGAATTGGGTGTCGCGATGACCGGCGGCGAGCTCTCGAACCTGATGATCGAGTACGTCGGTCTCGACGGCGGCGAAGCGCTCAAGTTTCTGATCGGCGGCGACCGCAACACCCCGATCCGCTGCGCCGTGGGCTCGTTCAAGGTCCGCGATGGTCTGGCTACCAGCGAGGCCATCGTCCTCGACACCGGAGATACCAACATCGGGGGCGCAGGGACCGTGAACCTGAAGGATGAAACGATCGATGTGACGCTGCGTCCCGAGCCGAAGGACAAGAGCATCCTGGTCCTGCGTGCGCCGATTCGGCTGCACGGCCGGCTTGGCGACCCTGACGTCTCCGTCAACAAGGGCGTGATTGCCGCACGTGCGGGATCCTCGCTGCTGCTTGGCTTGCTGCACCCGCTCGCGGCGCTGCTTCCGCTGATCGAGACCGGCCCCGGCAAGGACAGCGACTGCACTACGCTGCTCGCGTCCGTCGACAAGGCCAAGCGCGCCGCGGACACCCCGCGAGCGCGCGCCCCTGCAGCCGCCCCGCGCCCCGCCAGCTAGCGGGCATTGTGCGACAATAAAAAAATTCCACAAGGGAGGTGTCGACATGACGGAAGAAATCAAGACATCCACGGGGATGAATCAGAACGTCGCGGGCCTGCTGTGCTACCTGGCGGGGTGGATCACCGGACTGATCTTTTTCCTGATCGAGAAGGAAAACCGGTTCGTGCGCTTTCACGCGATGCAGTCGATCATCACGTTCGGCTCGCTGACCGTGATTTTCATGATCCTCGGCTTCATCCCGTTCGTCGGCTGGATGCTGATGCCGATCCTTGCCATCCTGCAGCTGATCCTGTGGATCGTGCTGATGGTCAAGGCCTACCAGGGACAACTCTTCAAGCTGCCAATGATCGGCGACATGGCGGAGAAAAATATCTAGCTACGCCGTAGGACAAAGGACGACACCGGTTTCGTCGGTGTCCGACATACGGCTGCGCAGCCCCTCCTTAGGATAAGTGCGTGGTCGCCCGCACTGCGGTCGACCCCTGCAGATCTCAAAACCTAGGAGGTTCGCATGCGCAGTTCCATCGCAAAGACCGGTATTTGCATCATCGCGCTGACCGCCGCGCTCGGCGGCTGTGCGACCACAGGTGGTGAAGCGGGCGCGATCTCGGGCGCCGTCATCGGCGGCGTGGCCGGACATGCGCTGACCGGCAGCACCGCCGGTACCGTGATTGGTGCGGGCGCCGGCGCCTTGATCGGCAACCGCATCGGCAGAGACTACGACCGCGGCTACTACTACAGCTACTAGCCATGAAACCCGTGCGCCTGTCGTTCCTCACGACGTTGCTTGCAGCGCTGTGTGGAGCGGCAGCGCATGCGCAGACCCTACCTGCCGGCAGCGCCGACTCGCGCTACATCCAGCGCATTGGCGATCAATACGTCAGCTTTGCCGGCTCGAGCGCCAACCTGGAAAGCCTGGCCGCGGGGTTGCGGCACGGCAGCAGCGTGACGCTGACCGAAGGGACGACCAGCATCGCCTTCCTTCCGCCGACCCGTCCCATGGGCTACGGAAACGTGACGCGCGCACTGGATCTCGCGCGCCGGCAGCTCAGCGCAGCCGGGATTGCCAATCCAACACCTGAACAACTGAGAGCCGCGATGATGGGCGGCACAGTGAGCACAGCCAATGGCGACGTAACGCTGCAAGGTGTGCTTCGGCTTCGCAGCCAGGGCATGGGTTGGGGCCAGATCGCGCACGTCATCGGCGTGCATCCCGGCCTGCGCGCTTCGACCACTGGCACGACGCATTCGCTCCAGGCGCCGACAACCGCTTTGAGCGGTTCGGTCCCCAAAAACTCGCTTTTGGCTTCGAGCCGCCGCGCAAGTCCGGGGATCGTGACCGGCGCGGGCGGCGCATTTTCGGCGGGCGTAGGCCAAACCGCGGCGATGGGGCACGGGAACGCATTCGGACGCGGCGGCAAGCCCTGATTGACCTCTTCGCGTCCGCAAAGCGCGCGCGAAGAAAACGCAACAAAGGGAGAGAAATCATGAAAATCGCGAACGAGGTTCTGGCCGCATTCGTTGCGCTGATTCTGATCATCGTGATCGTTTCGCCGGCGGGCGCGGAAACGTTGTCGCCTGAAGCCCTCGTCAAGCAGGTGGCAGCGGACGTGCTCGGGGCGACCCGCAAGGACAAGGATAAGGCCGTCGAGGCAGGCGACAAGCGCGAAGGGCTTGCGCTGGCAGAGGAAAAGATCCTTCCCCATGTGGATTTTGCCGAAGCGACCCGGCTGGCGGCGAGCGCCGCCTGGGGGCGCGCCAGCCCCGTGCAGCAGGTGCAAATGGTGTCTGCGTTCCGCGCCATGCTCGTGCGGACGTACTCGAACACAATCGACGCCTATCGCGACCAGACGATGCGGGTATTGCCTGCGAAGATGGTGCTGCGTGCGAAGGAGGCGGTCGTGCATAGCGAGTATGTCCGGCCCGGCGAGGCGCCGGTCGGTGTCGAATACGCGATGCGCAAGTCCGCGGGCGAATGGAAGATCTACGACATCGCCGTCGAAGGCGTGAGCCTCGTGCTGACCTATCGGCCGTTATTCGATCACGTGACGCGCACCGAGGGCGTCGACGGGCTCGTGCGCAGGCTGAGGGAAAACGGCAAGCCGCGCCCGTCGCTTACCACCTGAGAAACCGTGAGTTGTATCGCGCGAGAGCGCGATGGGGCCTTCAGCTGCGCGTGTTCCGCTCAGGGTCCGAGATCAGATTGACAATCCCCTCGAATTCGCTCGACTTGTCGAAGAACCATTTCACGCCGAGCTCGGCGCAGCGCTTGCGGATCGCGGTCGACGTGTAGTTGGTCAGCACGATCGTCAGCGTGTCGGGTTGGAGTTGCTGCAGGGCGCGCAGCACGCCGAAGCCCGATCCCTCGCGCAGCCGCAAATCGACGATCACGACGTCGTACGGATTGGCCTTCAGCTCGTTGATCGCCACCGGCTCGGAGTCGGTGGAATACGCCACGCGGGCTCGCCCGCTGCCTTCAATCAACTCGACGACGGATTCGCGAATGACAGGCGAATCCTCGACGAGCAGGACCTGGAGCGGAGCTCCTATGGTTTGCGTCGGCACCGGCTGATACACCGTGTTTTCTCGAGAGGGGGCGACAAGAGGCATGGGGTCACCGGACATTGTGAGCGCCGGGCGAAGCGCAGTCAGTAGGACGAATGCCTACAGTCACGCTTCAAATCAGGCCGTTCTTGATCGCATAGTGGGTCAGCTCGGCGTTGTTGTGCATCTTCAGCTTCTCCAGGATGCGGCTGCGATAGGTGCTCACAGTCTTCACACTGATGAAGAGCTGCTCGGCAATGGCAGAGACCGTCTTGCCCGAGGCGATCGCGCACAGGACCTGGAACTCCCTCTCCGAGAGATCCTGATGCAGCGGCCGCTCCGCTCCCGAGTCGAGCCGGTTCACCAGCATCTCGGAAACGGTCTGGCTCATGTACCGGCCCTTCTGCAGCACGACCCGGATCGCGTGGATGATGTCCGGGCCCGGCGCGTCCTTGCGGATGTAGCCGTTGGCGCCGGCGCGCAGCAGGTTGATGGCGTATTGCTCTTCCGGGTAGGTGCTGACGACGAGCACCGGCAGGTCGGGATACGCGCCCCGCACGAGCTTCAGGGTGTCGACCCCGTTCCGATCGGGCAGCGCGACATCGAGCAGCAGCAGGTCGCAGCTGACCTGGCGAAGCAGGGCGAGCACGTCCGCGCTCGTGGCGGCCTCTCCGCTCACCTCGAGATCGGGCTCCAGGGCGAGCAATTGCTTCAGGCCGGTACGGACGATTTCGTGATCGTCGACGAGCACGATCCGGCGTTTGTCCATGGACATTGCGGAGACGGAAATCCTTCCAGCGCGTATCGTACCCCATCGAAGGTGCTATCGTTCCCCAACCGCCAAGGCCCTCTGCTCATGCCCGGCACCCGCATTTCCACCCCCGCCATCGCTTGGCGC
>DASYPC010000364.1:0-3509 GCA_036007105.1 Burkholderiales bacterium
TTTTGCCGCCGCCCCGTTCATCGGCGCGGTGAGGGTACGGGTGAGCTGCAATGCTGCGGGTGACGAGGTTCACGAGCGACTCGGAAACCTGGACTGCGGTCCATTCGCCGTCGTCACGATACCACTTCGGCACCCAGTTGATCGCACCCAGCAGCGCAAATACGGCGAGCTTGGGGTCGCAGGGCGCGATGCTGCCGTCCTCGATCCCCTCCTTGACCAGCTTCCGGAAGCGCCTTTCGGCCTCGTCGCGCCGCCGGATGAGCGCGCGCGACTGGTCGGGAAGCAACGCGCTGTCCTCGAGCAGCACGACCGGATGCCCGAGCTTGCCGATCAAGTCTTCGAGGTAGCCACGCAGCGCGATGCGGAGCTTTTCCAGGCCGTTGGAGCCTTCCTTCTCGCCGCGGTCGAGGTTTGCGAAGCTCGAATCCATCGCCAGATTGAAGGTCGCGAAGAGCACGTCGTGCTTGTTCGCCACGTAACGGTAGAGCGCCGCCTTGGTGACGCCGAGGCGCTCGGCGATGTCGTCCATCGACGTGCCATGGAAGCCGGCGCGACTGAAGCAGCGCGCGGCCTCGCGGAAGATCGAATTGCGCTTGAGCTCGGCGCGCTCGGAGCGGCTGGGCAGCGCGTTGCCCCAGGCGGGCACCGCCGTGCCATGCTCGGGACGGGTGTCGTCGCCGTTGGAGCGACGCCGCTTCGCTTTGCGGGTGCCGGATCGGGCTTGCATGTGACCGAACAGTATAGTAAGGTTACGCATAAGTCAACTCTGTAACTCATGAGTAACTTCGCAGCATCAATCCGGAGGATTCGATGAGCGTGTACGTGCTCGGCGTCGCCATGCACCCTGCTTCGCTGAGCGAGTCTCGGCTGCGCCTCGAAGAGATGGCGTACCACACGGTGCACGCGGCGCTCGATGCGGCCGGTGTCACCCGGCGGCAGCTCGACAGCCTCACGCTCGGCGCCTGCGACGAGCTCGACGGCCGCCCGATCTCGAGCATGCTGATGAGCGCGCCCGCGGGCGGCTATGGGACCGACGAAATCAAGGTGACGGATTCCGGCGCCTCCGCGCTCTGCCTTGCATATGCGCGCTTCCTCGCGGAAGAGTCGCAGCTTGGCCTCGTGGTGAGCTGGTGCAAGAGCTCGAAGACCGACGTCGAGGCGGTGATGCGCCTGCGTGGAGACCCTTTCTATACCCGGCCGCTCGGCATCGGCGCGACGATCAGCGATGCGCTTTTCGCGCAGGCGGTGACCGAGGAATTCGGCATCACGGAGGAGGAAGCGACGCGCCGGGTGGTCGACGGTTACGCGCGCGCCGCGAAAAATCCCCGGGGCATCGGTCATCCGATTCCGACCGTAGAAAGCGTTGTCCGCTCTGCGTTCGACGCGGTGCCGCTGCGCAGCGCGCAACGCGCGCCGTTGACCGACGGTGCGGTCGCCCTGGTCCTGGCATCGGACAAGTTCCTCAAGGCGAATCCCGGCTGCAAGCCGCTCGCGCGCGTGGCGGGCGTCGGCTGGGCGAGCGACTCGTATCGGCTCGACTCGGCGCGGCTGCGCTCGATGAACTCCGCTCGCGTAGCCTGGTGCACCGCATTGCAGCAGGCGGGACTGTCAGGGGCGGCCGATCTGGACGTTGTAGAGCTCGAATCGCAGACCGGTTACCACGAAGCGGCGTATGTGCGGGCTTTTGGCCTCGAACGCGAGGAAGCGCTTTCGCCCTCGGGTGGCCCCTTCGCGCAAAACCCGATTTTCTGCACCGGACTCGTCAACGCCGCCGAGGCCGTGCTCCAGGTGGCCGGCCAGGCGGGCGCAGTGCAGCGGACCAACGTCAGGCGCGCCGCGGCGCACGGCTGCCACGGCTATGCACAGCAAGGCAACGTGGTGATCGTGTTCGAACGGGCCGGAGGCGTGCAATGAACGAAACTGTCGCCGTCCTCGGAACGTTCCAGACCGAATTCAAGACGCATCATCCGGAGCATACCTTCGCCGAGCAAGCGCAGATCGCCGCCGTCGGCGCGCTCAAGGACGCCGGCATGACACCGGGCGACATCGACGCGATCGTGTTCTCTCTCGCGCCGACCCATTTCATGGGCGTCGCCGACGCCGACCGCTGGTCGATCGACTATATCTTCGGCGCCGGCAAGCCGATGATGCGCGTGCACACCGGCGGCGCCACCGGCGGCTCGGCGGTGCAAGCAGCCTACAACCTCGTGCGCGCGGGAATGTACCGCTCCGTGCTGATCGTCGGCGCCGAGCGCATCGCCGAGACGCCAGATGCGCAGAACGTGCTCAATCTGATCTTCGACGTGTTCTACGAGCGCGACATGCCCCTGTCGACCAATACGACCGTCGGCCTGTGGGCGACGCGCTACCTGGACCGCTACGGCGTCACGCAGGAGGACATGGCGCGCGTCGTCGTGCGGGCGCGGCGCAACGCGCTCAAGAATCCGCACGCGCACTTGAAGGGCACCATCACCGTCGAGGACGTCATGGCGTCGCGAATGATCTCGTATCCGCTCAAGCTCTTCGACATCTGCCCCCGCTCTTCGGGCAGCGCGGCGATGATCGTCGGCAACATGGACATGGCGAAGCGCTTCCGCTCGCGGCCCGCGTTCATCAACGGCTTGGCGAGCCGCACCACTACGTACTGGATCGGCGATCGCATGACGCCCAGCACCGACGCCGACTTCATCGACTTCGACCTCGCGGAGGCCGCGGCCCGCGAATGCTACCGGATTGCGGGCATCACCGACCCGCTGAAGCAGATCCAGGTCACCGAATTCTACGATCCGTACAGCATCATGACGCCGGTGCAGCTCGAGCGGCTTGGCTTCTGCGCTTCGGGAATGGCGCTCAGACTCGAGCGCGACGGTTTCTGGAATGTCGAAGACGGCGCCGTGGCGGTGAACCCTTCGGGCGGTACGCTGTGCACCAATCCCATCGCTGTGACCGGGCTCGTGCGCGCGATCGATGCCGCCGACCAGGTCATGGGCAAGGCGGGCGCGGTGCAGGTCCCCAACGTGAGGAACGCGCTGTCCTCCGCCGTCGGAGGCATCGCGCAATTCTTCAACTGCACGGTGTTCGGCGCCGAGCCGCGCAGTCACTGATTCCAAGGAGCGATCGACATGGCCGAGGCCAAGAAATCCGACAAGAGCGCCGTGATCACCGAGCAGGTGACCCTGCGCTACGACTACGCGCTGGGCGAGGTCGCGGGACGTTTCATGGCAGGATTGAAGGATGGCAAGATTCTCGCCACGCGCTGCTCCAAGTCCGGACTCACCTATCTGCCGCCGCGCGCCTACTGCGAGCGCAGCTTTGAGAAGTGCGACGGATGGGTGGAAGCCGGTCTCGAAGGGGTCATCGAGACTTCCACCATCGTCGTACGCGGCTTCGAGGGCAAGAGGAAACCCCCGGTGGCGATCGCCTTCGTCCGCCTCGACGGCACCGACTCGGCGATCGGCAACTATGTCGATGGACTGGATCTCTCCGACTACGACGCGGCAATGAAGAAG
>DASYPC010000365.1:0-1502 GCA_036007105.1 Burkholderiales bacterium
GATTGATCCAGCAACTCTCGACCCTGGTGCTCCCGAACCAGCTGCAGAACGCCGCGATCTTCGTCGCCTTTCTCCTGATCGTGCTGCTGCGCCCGCAAGGTCTTTTTGGCCGGAGTGTCGAGCGTGTTTAGAGCGCTGGCCATCATCGTGTCGGGGGCGGCGCTCTTCCTGGGTGCAACCTGGTTCGTGCAGGACCGCTATTACCAGCTGATGTTCACGCTGGTGCCGATCTGGGCGACCGTCGGGGTCGCCTGGAATCTTTTCTCGGGATATTCCGGATTGATGTCGTTCGGCCATGCCGCATTCTTCGGCATAGGCGCGTACACGGTCGCGCTCCTGCTCGTGAACCTGGGCATTAGCCCCTGGTTCGGCGTCCTGGTCGCGGGGTTTGCAGGGGCGCTCGCGGGAGTCGTGATCGGCTTTCCGACCTTCAAGCTGCGCGGACACTACTTCGCGCTCGCGATGCTCGCCTACCCGCTTGCGCTTCTCTATGTGTTCGAGTACCTCGGATTCCAGGAGGTGGCGCTTCCCATGAAGCGCGAGAACCCCGCCGCTTTCATGCAGTTTTCGGATCAGCGCATTTACGTGCTGCTCGCGGTAGTGCTGCTTGTCATCGCGCTTGTCGTCAACGTGGTGGTGGCGCGCTCGCGGTTCGGACTGTCGCTGCTCGCGATCAAACAGAACGAGCTGGCGGCAATGGGCGTAGGCATCAACCCGCGCCGCTGGAAGCTCAAGGCCATCGCGCTTTCCGGTGCGCTGACCGCCATCGCCGGCGGCCTCTACGCGGTGGTGCTGCTCATCGTCACTCCGCCCGCAGTGTTCGGCATGCTCGCTTCCGCACAGGCGATGATCGTCACGCTCTTCGGCGGCATCGCGACGGTCGCCGGACCCGTCATCGGCGCGCTCATTCTGGTGCCGCTGGGGGAGACGCTGCACGCCGAGCTTGGCAGCCGCATACCGGGTATCCAGGGAGTGGTTTTCGGGGCAGCGATCATGATCGTGGTGCTGCTCGCGCCGGAGGGCATCCTGCCGTGGATCCAGGCTCGCCGGGTGCGCCGGCGCGGCGCGGGTGGCGAGGAGTCGCTTGCGCTCGACGCCGCTACGTTCGTGCGCACTGGCGGCGCAGCGCCGGACAGCGGCGCGCCCATTCTGCTCGCCGTGAACGGCGTGTCGGTGCGTTTCGGAGGCCTCCAGGCGCTGCAGAACGTGTCGTTCGAGGTTCGCACCGGCGAGATCCTCGGCATCATCGGGCCCAACGGCGCCGGCAAGACGACGCTCTTCAACGCGCTCAACGGCTTCATTGTCCCCAGTCCGGGCAGCGTCAAGCTCGACGGCCGCGAGCTCGTCGGCGAGCCGCCCTTCGCAGTCTGCAGGGCGGGAATCGGGCGCACCTTCCAGGTCGTGCGAGCTTTCACGCGCCTCTCCTTGCTCGACAACGTCGTGGTCGGCGCGTTCTCGGTGGAGCGCACCGACGAGGCCGCCTATGCGCGTGCGCGGCAGGC
>DASYPC010000366.1:0-1720 GCA_036007105.1 Burkholderiales bacterium
CGTCGTCAGGTCCGAACGAATAGCCGAAGACCTCGAAACGCGAGCGGTCGTGCGTCTCGATGACCTCGGTGAGCAGATTTGCCAGCGGGTGCGTGCGGAAGTCCGACCCGAGATAACCGATGCGGAGCCTCCCTTCGACGAGGCTTGCCCGCGCAGGCGCGAGCGATGAGGGGGCGCCGATCCGGCGGCGGACCCAGTCTTGCGCCGCGGTCAACAGTTCGCTCGGCGTGAACGGCAGCGCGAACAGGCTGTGCGGAGAGACCACCGGCGCGTCGGGCCGCCCGAGCAGCGCGCGCGCGCGCTCGACGCCCTGCTCGAGCTCGCCCCAGTCGCAAGTGTGTTGCTGCACATAGAGCAGCGTGCTTTGCGCCTGCGCATCGTCGGGCCGCAGTTCAAGCGCCCGGCGCAGCAGCGGTAGGGCTTCCGCGTAGCGGCTCTCGGCGGTGAGGCTCGCCGCCAGGTTGACCAGGATTTCGGGGCCGTCCGGCTCGAGGGCGTGTGCACGCTCGAAGCTCCCGCGCGCGGCGCTGAACGCGCCGGCGCGATGCTGGCACACGCCGAGATTGAGCCAGAGTTGTGCGACGCCCGGGTTGAGCGCGAGTGCGCGCGTGTACGCGCCGATCGCGGCGGCGAACCGATGCTGCCGGCGCAAGACCTCGCCGAGGTTGGCGTGGCCCTGGGCAAGATCGGGCTCACGCTCCACGGCTTCCGCGAAGCAGCGCGCGGCTTCGTCGAGCTGGCCCCGCTCCTGCAGCGACAGGCCGAGATTGTTGAGCAGCACCGGATGCCGCGAGCCGGTCGCCAGCGCGGCGTGATACGCTGCGATCGCCGCCTCGTGGTTGCCGCGCCGGCGCTCGAAATCGCCGATCCGGAAACGCGCTTCCGGATCGTCTGGCGCCAGGGCAATGGCCTTCTTCCACGCCGCCCGGGCCGCATCGGGCTCGATCGCCTCGAGACACAGCCCGAGAACGTTCCAGGCTTCAGCGTCGCCGGGACTATTTTCGACCGCCCGCCGTGCGCTTGACGCTGCCGCTTCGCGTTCGCCGCGCGCAAACTGCGTCCTGGCCAGCTCCATGTCGGCCGGCGGCCCTGAGGATGTCGCGCCGAGCTTGCCGTGGCAATCCTTGAACCGTTTCCCGCTGCCGCAGGGACAGGGATCGTTGCGGCGTACCTCGGCGGATGGGGGACAGGCCACGATTATCCGCTATGTTCGCGACGGTGCAGAGACGTCTCTGATCATCGTGGTCTGTCCGCGATTCCTTCGACAATCTCGCCGCTGCAGCGTGGGAGAAAACGGGCGCCGGTGAAAACGGCTGCGCCAAGCGATGGAGTGAGAACTGATGCGGACATGCGGGTTGCATTTGCGGCCGCACCGGATCCCCACGAGTTTCCGCGGCGTGAAAACGAAAAGCTGCTATCTTACCTGAGGCGCGAAGACAATTGGATTTTGCTAAACTCTGCTCTGTTCGGGCACGGAACTACTGTCATGCGCAATCCTTGCCCGCCGATTCCGCCTTTTGACCACGCCGCAATGAATGCGCAAGACACTCCTGCTCGCACGGAAGCTGCGGTTCACGCAAGATCACCCGATTTCGTGTGCCTCGTCTGCGGTAGTCGCGACCTCGCGACGGTTGACGTTCTTTCCGACGCACTAATCCGCGCGTGGGAGTTGCGGCCTGACGAGATCGCATACATCAATCGCCAGCAAGGACTGCATTGC
>DASYPC010000367.1:0-4444 GCA_036007105.1 Burkholderiales bacterium
GACTGCGCTAGGAAAATGGGGTCTGACCCCTTTTTTGCTATTTTTCCGGCAGCGCGAAGTAGAACGTAGCGCCCGCGTCGGGCTGGCCCTCGGCCCAGACGCGCCCGCCGTGGCGCGTGACGATTCTCTGCACGATCGACAGGCCGACGCCGGTGCCCGGGAATTCGTCAGGGCGGTGCAGGCGCTGGAACACGCCAAACAGCTTGTCGGCAAAGCGCATGTCGAAACCGGCGCCGTTGTCGCGCACCCAGTAGATCGTTTCCGCGGGCTCGCGCCGCGCGCCGACCTCGACGCGCGGCTCGGGCCGCTTGCCGCTGTACTTGAGCGCGTTGCCGATCAGGTTCGCCCATACGTGCTTCATCAGTCCCAGGTCGGCAGACGCTTCGGGCAGCTCGTCGATGCGAACCTGCGCGCTGCGCCCGGCCTCGCCCAGCTCGGCGAGCGCCTCGCGCGCGAGCTGCGTCATGTCGACGCGCTCCTTGTGCGGCGCCTGCCGCCCGAGCCGCGCGAACGCGAGCAGGTCCTCGATCTGCTGGTTCATCCTGTAGCCGCTCGAGCGCACCACGCCGAGCAGGCGCCGCCCCTCGTCGTCGAGCTTCGCGCCGTAATCCTCCTCGAGCATCTGCGCGTAGCCGTCGATCGCGCGCAGCGGCGCGCGCAGGTCGTGCGATACGGAGTGCGCAAATGCATCGAGCTCCTTGTTGGTCGCCGCGAGCTCGGCGCTCGTCTCCTGCACGCGGCGGCGCTCCTCGCGCTCGCCCGCGTAGGCCTGCAGCAGCCGCCCGTAGAGCCGGCCGTTCTCGGCGAGCAGCACGATCAACACGAGGCACGCCGCGAGCAACCCGTAGATCCGGCCGGCGTAGAAGCCGAGGTCGTAGCGGCCATGGTTGAAGACCGCCGAAAGACCAATATCGAAGATCCACGCCGCGAGCACGACCATCAGCCACAGCTCGAGCAGGGTGTGCGTGCGTTTGCGCGCGAGCATCGCGAGCGCGATCGCGCTGAGCGCCCAGACCGAGCCGACGACGAACAGCATCACCGGGGTGTAGCGGTTGCCCTGCATGATCGGCGGCAGCAGGCCCTGCCCCGCGGTCGCGAGCAGTGTCAGCGCGCACGTGGCCACGCCGGCCGCCGCGACGCAGCCGGCGACCGCGGCCGCGGCTTTGCCCACCGGGCGCACCTCCGAATAGTCGCCGCGCCGCTGCAGCACTATGTACGCGATGACCAGCGCGGGGAAGCCCGCGTGCCAGAACATGTACATCCACGCGGTGCTCTGCGGCCCTGCGCCGAGCAGGCCCGCCGGCGCAAAGAGGCCCGGGAACGTAAGCGCGTGCGCGGTCGCCATCAGCGCGGTGAACAGGTACCCGGTCGCGAGCGCGAGAAGCGGCGTTGCACCGAGGAACACGTACTGCGCGAACAGCAGCACCGCGGTCACCAGGTCGCAGACGACGAGCGCCGACTGGTAGGAAGCGATGAACGCCGGCACCGCCGCGAGCTGCGTCTTGGCGAACGGCAGCGCAGCAAGGAAGACGAGCAGCGATATGCCGACCGTCCACAGCGCGAGGCGGCGCTGGCCGGGCTCGGCGTGCGCGGCCGAGAGCACCGAGCGACTCTCGTCCCTCAGGTCGAGCCATAGTTGCCGTTCGCCGACCTGCGCCATGCGTGCCCGCCTCCCTGTTGCTCTTGGAAGGAACCTAGCGGAATTCGGCGCGTGCGTCTAATCGCGCTCTACGGCAGATCCATCCCGCGCTGCCGCGCCTTCACCGGCGCGCCGTAGGCGGGCAGCGTGGTGAGGCGCGGATCGTCGACGTAGCCGCCGACCGTGAAGTGGTACAGGGACTGGAACGCGAGGTCGCGCAAGCCGAAGACCTGGTGCACCGGGTCGTCGAAGAAGCAGCCGATGCCGGTCGAGCGCACGCCGGCCGCTTCCGCCTCGAGGTAGAGGACCTGCCCGATCGCGCCGGCCTCCCAGTACAGGCGCCGATAGAACGACGGCCCGTGCGCGACGAGGCTCGCCTGGTACTCGGCGATCATGCCGAGCGAAAACGCGCCGTCGCCGGCGATGTCCTGGCCGCAGCTCACCTGCGTCGCGACCGCCCTCGCGTCGCCGCGCTTGAGAATGTAGAGCGGCAGATTGTCCGGACAGCCCGGCGACGTTTCCCACGCAAAGTGCGCGTGCATGCTCTTCTTCAGCGTCTCCACCTTGCCCGGATCGCGCGCGAGCGCATAGAGGCCCGGCTCGATGCCGTCGACGCGATGCACGAAGAGAACGAGGTGAATCGCCGGGCTCCACGCAATCGCGTCCCACGGCATCGGGCGGCGCGCCACGTCCAGCTCGACGCGCGGCATCACGCGCGCCAGCATGCGATAGAAGCGCTCGGCCGCAATCGAGGTCTTGCCGTCGCAGGCAAGCAGGCTGCGCCGCTGGCGGATGATCTGCGCGGCGGAGATCATGGCTTGCGCGAAGCCGCCGAAGCGGCATCGATCGCGTCCCAGGGCACCGGATCGTCGCGGCTGAGACGGTTCGCTTTGCCGTGCCAGTGGCCACCCTTCAACTCCTGCACCGCGTCCACGTCCAGGCTTGAGGTCGTTGTAGCGACCTCTCCCGGCCACACCGCCATCACCAGCTCCGCGCTCTCGTGCTCGGCGCCATCGAAGTCCGCGCTGCGGTCGAGGCCGAGCAGCGTCTCGATCGTCTCGTCCGCGACGCTATCGAGCACCAGCGCCGACCAGCCGAGCGTCGCCGCCGCGATGCGCATGGCCCCAATCGCGTGGCCGACGTCGTGCTGGCAATAGCGGAACGCGCGCTCGCCGTATTTCCACGCTTCGCGCCAGTGCACCGACGCGAGGCCGACGAGGAATGCCTGCGCCGGAAAGCCGCTCATCAGGCGCTCGAACAGCGCCGGCGAACAATCGGCGCGCCGCTCGAGGCCGTGCTGCAGCGGCGCGTAATGGAAGAGTCCAGGCGCACCGAGCCCGTCGATTCCGCCGATCAGCACATACCCTTCGGTGGGATGCAGATTGCCGCTCGACGGGTTGGCGCGCAGCGCCCAGCGCGTCGCGCCGGCCTGTTTCCACGCCGTGAGCGCGAGCGAGTACTCGAGCAGCCGCGAGAGCGAGCGGATCGAGAGCGGCGCGCACGGCACCGCGCCGCGCACGTAAATGCTTTCGTAGTCGGGAGAAACCGGATCCTCGCCGGGGGCGAGGATCGGCAGGCGCGTGAGCGCCGCACCCGCGTAGCGCCGGAACGGATCGGGCTGGTTCGCCCAATCGAGTTGCCCGGGCCCGCGGGCGAAGCGGTGGAATTGATGCTTCGTGCGCTCGTGGTAGCGCATCACCGCTTCGAGGCGCGAAGCGTCCGCCACGTCGGACGCCTGGTGCTTACAGCGGCTTGACGTTCGCCGCGGCCGGGCCCTTCGCCCCTTCGGTCACGTCGAACGAGACCTTCGCGCCATCCTTCAGCGACTTGTAGCCCGATCCCTGGATCGAGCTGTGGTGGGCGAAGAGATCCTTGCCGCCGTCATCCGGCGTGATGAATCCAAAACCCTTCGCATCATTGAACCACTTTACGGTACCTGTAGCCATGTCATTTCCATTCCTGAAATTGCAACTGTTGCGCGAGACTGTCCGAGCCCCGCATCGGGCACGATCATCAAAGGAAGGAATTGACTGCCACTACGAGGACCGCTTGAGAGGCGGTCGGGAAGGGACGAGCATTCGCTTACTTCAAATCCTGCGAGAGCGAGTGTAACACGGACGTGTTATGTGCGCTTTCGGCGCCGGCGCTGGCCACAACATCCCGACGAGCATGAGCGTGGTGCCGAGCATGAACATCAAGCTGATTGGTCGCGTGAAGAAGAGCGTCGCGTCGCCGCGGATCTCAGTTATCTCAGGGGTAGGTGCACTAGGAGCCGCAATGGCACAAGCGAATGGCAGTAGGATTACTCGGTCATGATGCTGCCATGCCCTGCCCATTCCGTGGCAAGGGGGCGTAGCGTGAACGCCCCGCTACGGTTCAACGCCTCCGCTAGGGTTGCCTGAGCGATCCAAGATGGAGTACGCGATCCCCCAGTTTGACCTCAAGGATGTAGATGAGGCGGGTGCGCTCCTCGCGTTTGATGAGGGCACTGAGCTTTCTGAGAGTGACTGGAACAGGTGGCTAGACGCCTATACCGTCGTCGACAACTGGCGTCTGTCACATCATTACCCCCTTAATGCGATGGCGGTCGTTCTAAAGTTTCGTGCGAGAAGAATACAGAAGAACGCCCTCGCGTTCCAACGCCTAAAGCGCCTTCAGTCCATCCTCTACAAATTGCGTGTCCGCAAATGGATCACGCTCTCTCAAATGCAGGACTTGGGCGGCTGCAGAGCTGTAATGAGCTCCGTCGAAAATGTGTACAAGCTACGCGATCTGTACTTCAGCCATCCTCTCTCTCATCGATTC
>DASYPC010000368.1:0-6379 GCA_036007105.1 Burkholderiales bacterium
CGCGAGCAGATCCCGCTCGCGCCCGGCAACCGTGACCGGTTCAAGGCCGTGCTCGCGCAAGTGCGTGCCGGCGGCGGCACGCCGCTGCAATCTTCGATCACGCAGGCCTACGCGAAGCTCGAGGTGCAAGGGGCGCGGCAGCTCGGCTACGGCGAGTATCACCTCGTCGTCGTCACCGACGGCGAAGCGAGCGACGGGCAGGATCCGACTGCCGCGGTCAAGGTCATCCTCGATCGGTCGCCCGTCGTGCTGCACACCATCGGCTTCTGCATCGGCCCCAAGCATTCGCTGAACCAGCCGGGACGCACGATCTACAAGGCCGCCGATGATCCGAATCAGCTGCGCCAGCACCTGTCGGACGTGCTGGCCGAGGCGCCCCGCTTCGACGTCACCGGATTCAAGTAGAAGAAACCTCGCAGCGTGTCTTGCTTTTACATGATCGGACTTTGTTTTTCATCCGATCGCCCCTTTTCGCCGCTTTTGCGAAAAGGGGCGAAACCGAACACCCTGCGCATCACGCTGACGCCCACGTTTCGCGAAGGCCCTGTTTCGAGGCACTTGCAAACGCAGCAAGGGCCTCGATCGTGTAAAGGCAAAAGAACGGAATGAACGTTCACGCCAAGTTCGCGCTCGTCGTCGTCGTGCTGGGTGCGATCGCGATCGGCGTCGCGCGCTACGTCTGGCCGCTCTGGCAGGAGCAGATGCAGCGCGACACGTCCGATGCCAAAGACACCAAGGGCCGGATCGTCATCGGCGTCGACAACTGGATCGGCTACTTCCCGCTCTGCTCGGGCGACATGAAGAAGCGGATGCGTAGCACCGGTTACGTGCTGGTATGCGAGGACGACAAGGCCGATTACCCGTCGCGCATGCAGAAGCTGCGCGACGACAAGCTGCAGTTTGCGGTGGCGACCGTGGATGCGTACCTGCTGAACGGAGCACCGAAGGGATTCCCGGGGACGATCGTCGCCGTGATCGACGAATCGAAGGGCGGCGATGCGATCGTCGCATGGAAGGACAAGGTCGCGAACCTCGACGCGCTGAAGAAGATGCAGGGCGTGAAGGTCGCGTTCACGCCGAACAGCCCGAGCGAGCACCTGCTGCGCACGATGGCGGTCCATTTCGACGTGCCGGCGTTGCGCGGCAAGGGCCCATGGCGCGTCGAGGCCGACGGCTCACCCGAGGCGCTGAAGAAGTTGCTCGCGCGCCAGGTGGACGTGGCGGTCGTATGGGAGCCCGACGTAACGCGCGCGCTTGCGAACAATTCGATCGTGAAGCTTCTCGGCACCGAGGACACGCGCCGCCTGATCGTCGACATCCTGATCGTCGCGCGAACCTACTCCACGCAGCATCCGGAGGCTGTGAACACGCTTCTCACCGCGTATTTCCAGGTCGCCAAGGACTATCGCGAGAACCCGCAGCGGCTCGAGAAGGAAGTCGCCGCCGAGACGAAGCTTCCGGCCGAGAGCGTAAAGCGCCTGCTCGAGGGCGTCGCGTGGGCGTCGCTCTCGGACAACGCGCAGACCTGGCTCGGCGCAACGAGCGGCGCCGATGCGCTCGTCGATACGATCCAGTCGACGTCGCGCACGCTCGTCGACGCGGGCGAATTCAAGGCGCATCCGCTGCCCGACCAGGACCCGTACCGGATCATCAGCCGCCAGTTCGTCTCGAAGCTCTACGTCGGCGCAGTGACCGGCGGCAGCACACCGGCTGGCCCGCCCTCGCTGGAAAAGAAATTCGCTGCGCTCACCGACACTGGATGGCAGGCGCTGAAGGAGGTCGGTACGCTGAAGGCGCTGCCGGTCAGCTTCCAGAGCGGGACCGCTGAGCTGTCGCACGAGGGCAAGCTTGAGCTCGACCGGGCGATGGAAACGCTTTCACACTACCCGAACTTTCGCGTCGTGATCAAGGGGCACACGGGCTTGCGCGGCGATCCCGCCGAGAACCAGCTCCTGTCACAGGAGCGCGCCGAATCGGTCGCGCGCTATCTCGGCGTCACCTACAACGTCGACCTGAACCGGTTGAGGATTCTTGGCCTGGGCTCCACGCTCCCGCTGCCGCAGCAGCCGGGCGAGTCCGAGCGCGCCTACGGCTACCGCCTGCCGCGCGTCGAGCTGTCGCTCGTCGCGGAAGCGATCTGAGGCGCCGGTGGGCTCGCAACGTCCCGACCTGTCGAGCGCAGCGATCAACACGGCGGTCGTCACCCGCTCGCTGCAGCACCCGAGCTTCGTCTATCCGGCGGCGCTCGGCACGCTCGGCGGCCTCGGCGCGCTGCTGTTCGGCGGGCCACCCTTGCTGATCATCGGAGCGGCCGTGGCGGCGGGCGCGGCGGCCGTCGGGCTCGGCGTGAATTGCGTGCTGCGGCGCGAATCGATCGCCAGGGAATACGTTGAGTACGCGCACTCCCAAATCCTCGCCGAGCGCACCGCGATGCTGCAGGAGCTGGAGGCCGACCTGAAGAAGGCCGCCAACAAGGATGCAACCCGCCAGTTCGAGCGGTTCCGTGAGAAAATCCGCGCGTTCGAGGAAGTGCTCGGGGACAAGCTGCAGACCGGCGAATTGACGTACGCGCGCTTCCTGGGAATCGCCGAGCAGGTGTACCTGTCCGCGATCGACAACCTGCGCGGCATCGTCGCCGCAGCGCGCAGCGCGGCCGCGATCGACGAGCGCTACATCGGCCAGCGGATCGCCGAGATCGAAGGCGCGCCGAAGCGGTCCGAGGCGAAGGAGCGGGAGCTTGCGGGATTGAAGGAGCAGCTGCGCGTGGACACCGAGCAGACGGCCAAGATCGAGGGCTTGCTCGCGCAGAACGAGGAGGCGCTCGGGCGCTTCGATGCGGCGATCGCGGCGATCGGTGACATGAAGACGGGAGCCGAGGGCGCTACGATGGACATGGAATCCGCGATGAGCGAGCTGGCGCGGATCGCAAAACGGGCACGCGACTACACGTAGGAAGGCCGATATGGCGACAGAGACGACGCAGGTCGAGAAAGCGAAGCCGGGAGAGCTCGAAGCGGTGCTCGGCTGGCTCGAAGTGCCGGGCGCATCGGTGCCCGCGCCCGCGGATCCCGAGATCGACGGCCAGGCCGAGAAGGTCGTGGGTCACCTGCTGACCGTCGACCCGAAGGATGTCGACGCGATCCTGCGCGACAAGAACTCGATCCAGAGCCTGGGGCTCGAGCTGCAGCGCGAGTCCGGGCGCCGCAGCGCGATGCTCAAGGAGCCGGTGCAGAAGCTCTACAAGAGCGCGACCGAGGGCGGCGACGTGGCGAACGCGCTCGTCGACCTGAGGATGAAGGTCGAGGAGCTCGATCCCGGCAAGTTCGACCTCGAGCCCGGCTGGGTGACGCGCACCATGGGGCGGATGCCGTTCGTCGGCACGCCGCTGAAGCGCTATTTCTCGCGCTACGAAAGCTCGCGGACGATGCTCGACGCGATCGTGCGCAGCCTGCGCGTCGGGCGCGAGCAGCTCTCGCGCGACAACGTGACGCTCGCCGACGACCAGAAGGCGATGCGCCTCGTGAACGAGAAGCTGGAAAAAGCGGTCAAGCTCGGCCAGCTGATCGATGCCAAGCTTTCCGTGAAGCTCGAGCGCGAGCTCCCTGCGGGTGATCCGCGCCGCGCGTTCGTGGAGAACGAGTGGCTCTTTCCGCTGCGCCAGCGGATCATGGACCTGCAGCAGCAGCTGGTGGTGAACCAGCAGGGCGTGCTGTCGATCGACCTGATCATGCGCAACAACGTGGAACTGACGCGCGGCGTGGACCGCGCGATCAACGTCACCGTGAGCGCGCTGCAGGTTGCCGTGACGCTCGCCCTCGCGCTCGCCAACCAGCGCATCACGCTGGAGAAGGTGCAGGCGGTCAACGTGACCACCGACCGGCTGATCGCCGAGACCGCGAAGAACCTGCGCACGCAGGGCACCGAGATCCACAAGATGGCGGCCGGCACGTCGCTCAACATCGAGACGCTGAAGCAGTCGTTCGCCGACATCCGGGCTGCGCTCGACGACGTGTCGCGCTTCCGCCAGGAAGCGCTGCCGCAGATGGCGCAGGCGATCGTCGAGCTCGACAAGCTCTCGGACGAAGCCGGCAAGGCGATCGCGAACATGGACAACGCGCGCAAGGTCGGCGCGATGCTGGAGAAGAACTTGGGCCAGTCCAACTGAGAGAGGTTGCAACCGTATGCGCGTCCTGAACCTTGCACTCGCGGCCGCCGCCGCCCTCACGCTCGCCGCTCCGGCCGCTGCGCAGTCGAAATTCCGCGTGGCCTGGTCGCACTACACGGGCTGGGAGCCCTGGGGCTACGCGCAAAGCACCGGGATCATCAAGAAATGGGCGGCCAAGAACGGCATCGACGTCGAGGTCGTGCTCGTGAACGACTACGTCGAGTCGATCAACCTGTACACGGCCGGCAAGTTCGAGGCGTGCGCCATGACCAACATGGACGCGCTGACGATTCCCGCGGTCGGCGGCATCGACACCACGGCGCTCATCGTCGGCAGCTTCTCCAATGGCAACGACGGCATCGTAGTCAAGGGCGGCAACACGGTGAAGGACCTGAAGGGCCGCAGCGTCAAGCTGGTGGAATTCTCGGTCTCGCATTACCTGCTTGCCCGCGCCCTCGGCATGAACGGCATGACCGAGCGCGACGTGCGCACGGTCAACACGAGCGACGCCGACATCGCCGCAGTGTTCGCAAGCGATCCGAAAGGCGCGGCCGTGACCTGGAACCCGCCGCTGCAGCAGGCGCGCAACGCCAAGGGCGCGAAGATGATCTTCGATTCGTCGCAGATTCCCGGCGAGATCATCGACCTGATGGTGGTGAAGACGAGCGCGCCCGAGACGCTGAGAAAGGCGCTCGCCGGCGCCTGGTACGAGGCGATGAAGGTGATGTCGGGCGGCGACAAGGCGGCGAACGATGCGCTCGAGGCGATGGCCAAGGGATCCGGTGCGACGCTCGCCGAGTTCAAGGCGCAGCTGCAGACCACGGCGCTCTTCTCCAAGCCCGCGGACGCCGCGAAGTTCGCGACCAGCCCCGACCTGAAGAAGACGATGGAGCAGGTGCGCACGTTCACGTTCTCGAAAGGCCTGTTCGGCAAGGGCGCGAAATCCAAGGATTTCGTCGGCATCGAATTCCCCGACAAGAGCCTCCTCGGCGACGCGAAGAACGTGAAGCTGCGATTCGACGCAACTACGATGCAGCTCGCCGCCGACGGCAAGCTCTAGCCCGCTCGTGCCCGCCCTGGCCGCACCGGACCGGCGCCCGCCGACCGGCGGGCTGTTCGCGCCGGCGCGCCACAATGTGCTGCTCGCGCTGCTGCCGTTCATCCTGATCGCCGCGGTCTACCTGTTCTTCTCGCAGCAGCGGCTCGCCGACAACCCGCAGGACAAGCTGCTGCCGAGCCTCGGGCAGATGGCGGACGCGGTCGACCGGATCGCGCTGAAGCCCGATCCGCAGAGCGGCGATTACATCCTGCTCGTCGATACCTGGGCGAGCCTGAAGCGCATCGCGCTCGGAGTCGGGTTCGCGGCGCTCGCCGGGCTGCTCGCGGGCCTCAACATGGGCCTGCTGCCGCGCGTGCGCTCGCTGCTGTCGCCCGTCATCACGTTCGTCTCGATGGTGCCGCCGCTGGCGATCCTGCCGATCCTGTTCATCTCGCTCGGCGTCGACGAGCTCTCCAAGGTCGCGCTGATCTTCCTCGGCGTCTTTCCGGTGATCGCGCGCGATCTGATGCTCACGGCCGGACAGATCCCCCGCGAGCAGGTCGTGAAAGCGATCACGCTCGGCGCGTCGCAGACCACCGTCATCTACCGCATCGTGCTGCCGCAGATCCTGCCGCGCCTGATCGACAACGTGCGGCTCTGCCTCGGCGGCGCGTGGCTGTTCCTGATTGCGGCCGAGGCGATCGCCTCGACCGAAGGACTCGGCTACCGCATCTTCCTCGTGCGCCGGTATCTTGCGATGGACACGATCCTGCCGTACGTGTTCTGGATCACCGCGCTCGGGTTCACTGCAGACTGGCTGCTGCGGCAGCTGATCATCCGGCGCTTTCGCTGGTACGTCGCCACTTCGTCATGAGCGACATCCGGCGCGAGCTCAGTCACCTGCTGCACCTCGAGGACCTCTACAAGTCCTACGGGGACAAGCTGGTGCTCGACAATATCGATCTGTCGGTCAGCGCCGGGACGCTGTGCTCGGTCGTCGGCCCGAGCGGCTGCGGCAAGTCGACGCTGTTTCGCCTTGTGCTCGGCCAGGAGCAGGCCGATTCGGGGCGGCTCTTCGTCGACGGCAACCCGGTTGCGGCGCCCGGCCAGGACCGCGGCATCGTCTACCAGCGCTATTCGCTCTATCCGCATCTGAGCGTGCTCGAGAACGCGAT
>DASYPC010000369.1:0-2455 GCA_036007105.1 Burkholderiales bacterium
AGCTCGGCGGCGCGCACCGTCAGCCTCGGCCAGAAACTCTCTTCGCCCGCGAATTCGCGCAGCAGGCTGTCCAGGTCCACCAGATCGCGCAGACTGTTGCCGACGTCCTCGTTGCAGAACAGATGCGTGGCGCTGTGCAGGACCATGTCGATCGGCGCGAGAACGCGCAGTCGCGGCTCGCCCGCGATCGACCGCGAAGCCGCAAAGAGCTTGGCCGAGTCGGGTTTCAGGCGCGCGGTGATCGGCAGGATCGCATGGTGCACGTCGAGCACCGTTTGCCGGCTGATGTGTCTGAGCGGCGGCAGCTCGTGCATCCACCGGCGGTAATAGCGCTGGTCGTACGCAGTCGTCTTGCTCGTGTGCCAGCCATGGAGCAGCAGGGTCGCTTCGACGTTCGGGAGCGCGCCCTGAGGCACCAGGATGTCGATGTCGGAAAATACCCGGCCGCGCGCGGCCGCCAGGCCGGCGATCAGGTAGGCAGCCCCCTTGAGCAGGACGATCGGAACGCCGACGGCGGCGAGCGCGCGGTCGATGTACGCGACCTCGCGCCGCACCGCGTCGGCTTGCGCTTGCGCAAGCGTCCGCGCCGCCTCGAGATGGGCGCGTGGCGCGGCCGGCGCCTGAGGCAGCAGCCCGAGCTCGTCGAGGGCCAGGGCCATACGCGGGAGGAGGTTGGTGCGGCGCCCCTGACAGATGAGCGTTTCCCACTGCGGAAGGCTCAGCCCCGGCAAGGCCGCCGGATCGCGCAGCGCGAGAACGACAGGGTCTGCGCGCTCGGGGTTCATGCGCGGCGCGCAGCGTCGTCGAACACGGCGATTGCATCTTCCAGCGCGCCGTACTGGAATTCGAAGCAGTCGCTGTTCGTGATGACTTGGCCCAGGAGCTCGAAGCCGCGGCGGCCGTGCACGTCGTAGTTGAAAGCGTGATCGGCCAGGTGCATGAACGCGCGTGCTTTGGACAACGGCGCCAGGCGCGCCGCGGCACCGCTTTCGTAATGGGGCAGCACGATCCAGCGCGGACGCGCCGCCTCCGTCGCGCGGCGCACGCTATCCGTCGGCGCCTTCATATGCGCGACCGAACCTTTCACGGTGTCGTGGACCGGTGGGCCGAGCACGGCGTCCGGCGAGAAGCGCCGGATGGCATCGATCGAAGCGTTTTTCAAACTGACCGGCCGGGGCAAGGGCACGATATAGCCCGTGGCGAAGTCAAGCAAGGTGAGCTCGTCGGACAGCAGCCGCCAGCCGCGGTTGACGAGCCCTGCACACAGGGTGCTTTTGCCGGATCCGGGATCTCCCGGGAGCAGTAGTGCACATCCCGATCTCTCGACGCTCGCTGCATGCACGATCAGGTATTGGTGGCAGTGGCTGCTGACGCACCAGTTGAGTCCCCATTCCAGCATCGCGAATGCCTGGTCGGCGGGAAGCGGCAGAAAAGGGCGCGCGCCGTCGAATTGGAAATGGACCTGCGGCCCCATCCAACGCCGCAGGCTGCGCGGCGGAGCGACGCGCACGTGGAAATCGGCGAAGCCCGCCGAATCTTCGATCGCATGGTCGGCGTAGTGGAGCGCGACGCCGTGCGCGATCTTCGGCAGTCGCGACTGGATCCTGTTCACGACCGGTCCCGTGCGCAGTCGCAGACCCACGCCGGCCAAGTGGCGCTCCAACTCGCGCTGCGGCAGGTCGGCAACGATCATCGCGCTTCCGGCTCCGCAAGCCCGAGCCGCCGGAACTCGGACAGGACCGCATCGATCGCGGTGCACCGCTCGGACGCGTCCAATGCAGCAGCTTGATCGCCGAGCCCGGAGCCTATTTCCGCATTGCTCAGGGCGCCGTCCGCGCCGAGGAGGACTTGGAGCACCGCTCCCGCCAGCGGTCCGAGCATATGGGTGCTGCCGCTGCGCTCATTGCGCACGACGAATTCACCATCCCACTCATGCCAAGCGATCGCATCAGCGGGCACGCTGCGCCAACATAGCGCGGATGATGGGGACATCCGAGACTCTACCGCGGGGCAGACGACCGGAAGCGGCCCTGCGAGGACCTACACCGACATGGTCGTGAGCAAGTACGCGATGATATCGTCGTGGCTCCAGTACACGCCCGACGACGGCGAGAAGGAGCCCGTGCCGAGGTACTCGCTCCAGATACTCTTCACGGCGCTCTCCGACAGTACCGGCGTCAATCCCGCAGCGGCATTGAGCAGCGCAGCCACGATGAGGCTAGCCACATCGTCCGGCGCCCCGCCCTGCAACTTCAAGACATCCAGCAACTTCTGGCCGGGATAACAGTGGCTGTTGTGGGCGAAGACGGAGTCGAACTGTCTCGGAGGCGGGAGACCCGGCGGCCACTGATGATGCGGTGGCGCGCTAACGCTAATCCAATAATGCGGGGAGTGCCCCGTGCATACGACGCCACGGCCGGTGGTGCTCGCGTTCGCCGAAACGAACCCGGACATG
>DASYPC010000370.1:0-11537 GCA_036007105.1 Burkholderiales bacterium
CGCGGCTGCCCGGCGCCACGCCGTAGTTGGAGCCGCCTGCAAGCGCAAGCGAGGGAATGAATGCCAGCAGATAGAGTGTTTTCATGGTTTGAATTGGGGATCGACGGGCGGGCGCAGCCCGTTTGCGAGCCGGTTGGTTTCGTTTGCGAGGCCGGCGACGGCCATCAGTTCGAGGAACATCGCGTCGCTCATTCCCTTCTTGCGCGCAGCGGCGGTGTGCGAGTAGGTGCAGTACTCGCAGCCGTTGGTCGCGCTCACCGCCACGTAGACCATCTCCTTGACGAGGGGATCCAGCGCGCCCGGCGCCATCACCTGCTTGACGTTCTCCCAGATCCGCCTGAGCGAGCGGGGATCGTTGGCGAGCGCTTTCCAGAAGTTGTTCACCCAGTCCACGTTGCGCGTCTTCATGATGTCGTCGTAGACCGCCCGCACTTCGGGTGCCGCTTCAGCGTATTCGACCAGCTTCACCAGCGCCATCGGTTTCTCCGCGGATCTGCCGCTTCAATTCTAGCTTCGCGATCACATCCAGTGTCCAGGAACATAATGCGAGAATCGACAATGCCTCGCTCGCTCACCGCCCTCGGAGCCACCGTCGGCGACCTGCTCAAGGAACGCGGCCAGACGATCGCCGTCGCCGAGTCCTCCGCCGGCGGCGTAATCAACGCCGCGCTCGTCGCGGTGCCCGGCGCCTCGGCCTACTACCTCGGCGGCAGCGTCATCTACACGCCAAAGGGGCGTGCAGCGCTGCTTGGCATCGGGAAGAACGAGATGGCGGGAATCCGCTCGGCGAGCGAGCCCTTCGCGACGCTCCTTGCGCGCCGCGTGCGCATCCATCTCGGCGCCACGTGGGGATTGAGCGAGACCGGCGCCAGCGGTCCGACCGGAAACCGGTACGGGGACGCTCCAGGTCACGCTTGCATCGCCGTCAGCGGTCCGGTCGAAGCGGCGGACACGATTGAAACCGGGGGCGCCGATCGCGAAGCCAATATGTGGGAGTTTGCGCGCCGCGCCCTCGAGCTGCTGGAGTCCTGTCTGCGCAAGGCCTGAAGGTCCAAGCCTCACGATTGCCTGCGCTGTTGCGCCATAATGACGTCGTGGTTCTGAAAGGATCCTGCCATTGCGGCGCGGTGCGCTTTTCCGTCCAGTCGGAGACGCCCTACCCGTACCTGTGGTGCTACTGCTCGATCTGCCGCAAGACCGGCGGCGGAGGTGGCTATGCAATCAACATCATGGGGCTCGCGGACACGCTGAAAGTCGAGGGGCGCCGCCATCTCGGCGTCTACCGCGCCAAGCTTTCGCCGCGCGCTAAGACTCGCTCGCCCGGCAAGCGCCATTTCTGCAAGCGCTGCGCGAGCGCGCTGTGGCTCTGGGATCGGCGCTGGAAGGAATGGATCTACCCGTTTGCCTCGGCGATCGATACGAAGCTGCCGGTGCCGAAGGAGCGCCAGCACATCTTCCTCGACTCGAAGCCGTCGTGGGTCGAGGTGCCGAAGGGTCCGCGCGACAAGCGCTTCGCGCAGTATCCGCGCGAAGCGATCATCGCTTGGCACCGCAAGCGGGGCCTGCTGCGTTGAGCCCGATTGCGCGCGTCGCATCGGTACGCGCGCTCGCGCACTGGTAAAATCATGATCCGACATGAAATTCCTGTTCGACCTGCTGCCGGTGATCGTGTTCTTCGTGGCGTTCAAGCTGGCCGACATCTACGTCGCCACTGCGACGGCGATCGCCGCGACCTTCCTGCAGGTGGGATGGCTCAAGTTGAGGCGCCGGCGGGTCGAGCCGATGCTGTGGGCAAGTCTCGGTCTGATCGTCGTGTTCGGCGGCGCGACGCTCGCGCTGCGCGACGAGACGTTCATCAAGTGGAAGCCGACCATCCTGTACTGGCTCTTCGGCGTTGTGCTTGCGGGATCCGAGCGGTTCTTTCGCCGCAACCTGATCCGCGCGATGCTCGGCAAGCAGGTCCAGCTCCCCGATCCGGTCTGGAGGAAGCTGAACTGGAGCTGGGTCGGATTCTTCGCCTTCATGGGCGCGGCGAACCTCTATGTCGCATTCAGTTTTGCCACCGAGCTGTGGGTGAACTTCAAGCTCTTCGGCGGCATGGGCCTGATGCTGCTGTTCGTAATAGGCCAGGCCGTGTTCCTCGCCCGCTACGTTGAGGACGGCCACGAGGAAACCAAGCAGTGAGCATGGTCGATGAAATCCGCAGCCGGCTCTCGGTGCTGGAGCCGGAAGCGCTCGAGCTGACGGACCAGAGCGCGCTGCACGCGGGTCACGCAGGTGCAGCGCCAGGGGGCAACACGCACTGGCGGCTGGTGATCGTTTCGCCCGCATTTTCCGGAAGGAACACGGTGGCGCGGCATCGAATGGTCTACGATGCGCTCCGCGACCTCATGAACCGCCCGATCCACGCGCTGGAAATCCATGCGCGGGCGCCGGGCGAGCTTAGAACCTGAATCGCAGAATCATGGAGAGAAAACCGATGAAGCATTACCTACTCATGACAGCCGCGGCACTCGCCGCACCTGCCATCGCGCTCGCACAGACGCTTCCAACCAAGGAGCCGGCGGCCAAGCCGGCGGCACCGGCGACCCGGGAAGGGCCGGTCGCGACCGTCAACGGCGTTGCGATCCCGCGGACGCGCGTCGATTTTATCGTGCGGCAGCAGGCCGCGCGCGGAGCGCAGGATTCCGACCAGTTGCGCGCACGGGTGCGCGAGGTCCTGGTCAACAACGAGGTCATCGTCCAGGAGGCGAACAAGGCCGGCCTGACCAAGAAGGCGGAGGTGCAGGTCCAGCTCGAGATGGCGCGCCAGGAGGTCATCGTCAACAACTTCGTCAACGACTGGATCAGCAAGCACCCGATCTCGGATGCAGAGATCCAGACCGAGTACGAGCGCGCCAAGTCGCAGACCGGAAGCACCGAGTACAAGGCGCGCCACATCCTTGTCGAAACCGAGGACGAGGCGAAGAAGATCATCGCGGACCTGAAGAAGGGCGGCAAGTTCGACGAGCTGGCGAAGACCAGCTCCAAGGACACCGGCTCCAAGGATCGCGGCGGCGATCTCGACTGGCAGATTCCGGGCGTGTTCGACAAGACGTTCGCCGATGCGATGGTCGGTCTGCAGAAGGGCAAGATGACCGACGCCCCGGTGCGCACGCGCTTCGGCTACCACATCATCCAGCTCGACGATGTGCGCCCGGTGAAGATCCCGCCGCTCGCCGAGGTGAAGCCGCAGATCCAGCAGCGCCTGGTTCAGCTCAAGGTCGACAAGATGGTCGCCGACCTGCGCGCCAAGGCGAAGGTGGAGTGAGGCCTGGAAGCGCGGCACCTCACTCGATGACCTGATCGGCCCGCAGCAGTACGGGCTGCGGAATCCGGATGCCAAGCGCTTTGGCGGTCTTCAGGTTGACGATCAGCTCGAACCGGATCGGTTGCTCGACCGGGAGATCGGCGGGCTTGGCGCCGTCTAGGATCTTCTTCACGTACGTGGCGGCGCGACGATAGAGCTCGCGGCGCTCCGTTCCGTAGGACATCAGGCTGCCCGAGGCGACCATCTCCGACTGCTGGGCGAATACCGGAACTCCCTGGCTGAGCGCAAATGCGCCGATTCGCTCCCGCTGGTCGAAGAACACGAAATCCGGCACCACAAGCAGCGCATCAGGCCTGTAGCCCGCCATCTGCCCGAACGCGGCACCAAGCCTCTGGGGCGAGACCGCACTGAATACCATCACGGAAATTCCGAATCCGGTGGAAAAATCGCGCACGCGCTCTGCCATCTTCGGGTTCGAAGGGTTGTCCGGATTCATAAGGATGGCGAGCCGCGACACTCGCGGCAGAGTCTCGCGCAATAGTTCGACATACTTGGGAACGAGATCCTCGTTCTGATTCGACAGTCCGGTTGTGTTGCCGCCAGGCCGGGAGAGACTCTTTACGAGACCACTGCCGACCGGGTCATTGGTGGACACGAACACGATCGGAATCGTCTGCGTCGCCTTCTGAGCCGCTCGCACCGATGCGATGGTTACCGCCATGATCACCGCTGGCTTGTGCTCCAGCAGCTCTTTCACGAGATCCGGAAAGCGCTCGTATCGCCCCTCCCCGAAGCGCTGCTCGATCACGAAATTCTTCCCCTCCGACAGCCCGTTCTCGCTCATGCCCTGTCTGAACGCAGAGAGAAATGCTTCCGAACTCTTCGCGCTCCCTGGCCAGATCCACGCGATGCGCGCCGGCGTCTGCGCCGATGATGGCAGCGCGAACGCAAGTAACAACGTGGCAACCAATACTCGCGCGACTCTCATTCATGCGCTCATGAAGAACTTCTCGAACTCAGCAGCCACTTCCTCCGGCCTCTCCTCGGGCAGGTAGTGTCCGCAATCGATCGCGCGGCCGCGCACATCATGCGCCCAGTCGCGCCAGATCGCGAGCGTATCTTCGTACCAAGCTTGCAGCCGGCCTTTCCCACCCCACAGCACAAGCAGCGGCGCTTCGATCTTGCGGCCGGCCGTGCGGTCGGCCTCGTCGATCTCCATGTCCACGGTCGCGCCAGCCCGGTAGTCCTCGCAGATCGCGTGGATCGTCGCCGGATTTCTGAAGCAGCGCAGGTAGTCGGCGAGCGCCTCGGCAGCGAAGAAATCCGCTCCCTTCGGCTCGCGCGACGTAAAGCGCCGCCAGCAGAACTCGGGGTCGGCGCCGATCAACCGCTCGGGCAGGTCGAACGGCTGCGTCAAGAAAAACCAGTGGTAGTAACCCATCGCAAACGCCATGTCGGCGCGCTTGTACGCCTCCCATGTAGGCACGATGTCGAGCACCGCAAGCTTCAATACGCACTCGGGATGATCGAATGCCATCCGATAGGCGACGCGCCCGCCGCGATCATGTCCCGCGACGAAGAAGCGCTCGAACCCGAGCTTGCGCATCAGCGCAACCTGCGTTTTCGCCATCGCGCGCTTCGAGTACGGTGCGTGGTCCTTCGTCGTCTGCGGCTTCGCGCTCTCGCCATAACCAGTGAGATCGGGCGCGACCACGCTGTAGCGCTCTGCCAATCGCGGCGCAATCTTGTGCCACATGCAATGCGTCTGCGGATTTCCGTGCAGAAGCAATAGCGGCGGCTTGCCGGGCGTCAGGCAGTGTCGAGTGCGGATCGCGATCGCGTCCGCGTCGATGGTCTGCAGCGCGAAGCGCTCGAACACGCTAGAGGATCCGCTCGCCGAATTTCCTCAGCGCCGCTGCGGACAGCGTGAGCCCCAGGCCCGGCTGCTCCTTCAGCGTCAGCATCCCATTGGCGATTTTCGGCGGATCTTCGAACAGCTCCGCCTGCAGCGGATCGCGCTCCGGATCGGTGAACGATTCGACGATGCAGCCCGCCGGGCTCGCGGCGACGATGTGCGCGTGGATGAAGCAGTCGTGGTGCGGCGCAACCTGGACGTTGTTGAATTCGCACAGCGCCGAGAGCTTCCGCCCTTCGGTGAAGCCGCCCATCATCGTGCAATCGAATTGCAGGATCTGGATCGCCTGCTCCTCGAGCAGCGCGCGGCAGCCATAGCTCGTGAGCTCGCTTTCGCCAGCAGAGAGCGGTATGCGCGTCTGCTGCGCGAGCAGCTTCAGCTCGCGCCGGTCATCGGCCCAGCGCACCGGTTCTTCGAGCCAGCGCGGCCGCAGCGGCTCGAGCAGCCGCGCGCCTTCGATGGCGGTCGGCAGGTCCCAGCCGCGGTTCACGTCGACCATCAAGTCCTGGTCGCTGCCGATCACGTCGCGAACGAGCGCGAGGCGCTCCATGTCCTCCGCAAGCGGCACGCCGCCGGCTTTCGCCTTGAAGCCGGTGTGCCCCTGCCCTTTCAGCATCTGCATTTCGTCGCGCAGCTCAGAGAGCGTCTTGCCGTCGCGGTAGTACGCGCAGGTCACGTAGCACGGGACTTCGCTGCGAAAGCCGCCGAACAGCCGATAGAGGGGAAGCTTTGCGACCTTGCCGATGATGTCCCAACAGGCGATGTCGACGGCGGCGGAGATCCGCACCAGCGCCTCGCGCGACCATCCCTTCTCGTGCGCTATCCGCTGCCAGGTGAGCGCGAAGAGCTTGCGGTACAGGCGCTCCGGAGCGAGCGGGTCGGCGCCGATGACGAGGTCACCGATGCCGCTGCGGAACGCGTGGATCGCCGCTTCAATCGGCGTGTAGCTGGTCGCGATGCCGATGCCCTCGATCCCTTCATCGGTCTGCATGCGGACGAGGATCTCGTTCGCCTTCGGAACGATGAAATGGCTGACCCAATGCGGGCGCCCGGTGTCCGGGGCACGCAGGATGTAGACCTGCAGGCCGGTGATTCTCAAACGCGCGCTCAGGCTGCTTTCTTCGACTGCGTGCGCAGCGCCTCGGCGACTGCCGCTCCGACGTCGCTCGTCGACGCCTTGCCCTTCATGTCGGGCGTGTGCGGTCCTTCGAGGATCACCCGCTCGATCGCGCGCACGATGTCGGCCGCCGCTGCCGCATGCCCGAGATGCTCGAGCATCAGCGCGCCCGACCAGATCTGGCCGATCGGGTTGGCGATTTTCTTGCCCGCGATGTCCGGCGCCGAGCCGTGCACCGGCTCGAAGATCGACGGGCATTCGCGCGTCGGGTTGAGGTTGCCGGAGGGTGCGATGCCGATTGTGCCGGCGGTCGCCGGGCCAAGATCGGAAAGGATGTCGCCGAACAGGTTCGATGCGACGATCACGTCGAAACGATCCGGGTTCAGCACCATCTGGATCGTCAGGCCGTCGACGTGGTACTGGTCGGTGCGCACGTCCGGAAATTCCTTCTTCATCTCCGCGAAGCGCTCGTCCCAGTACGGCATCGTGATCGTGATGCCGTTCGACTTGGTGCACGAGGTGAGATGCTTCTTGCGCTTGCGTGCGAGCTCGAACGAATAGCGCAGGATGCGATCGACGCCCTTGCGCGAGAACGTCGATTGCTGCACGACGACCTCGCGCTCGGTGCCCTCGAACATGCGCCCGCCGACGTTGGAGTATTCGCCCTCGGTGTTTTCCCGCACCACGTAGTAGTCGAGGTCTCCGGGCTTGCGGCCGGCGAGCGGGCACGGCAGCCCCTGGAACAGGCGCACCGGGCGCAGGTTGACGTAAAGGTCGAACCAGCGCCGGAAGTTGATCAGCAATCCCCAGACGGCGATGTGATCCGGCACGATCGCCGGGTTGCCGACCGCGCCGAAGTACACCGCATCGAATTTCTTCAGCGTATCGGCGGCATCGTCGGGACACATCTTGCCGTGCGTCTTGTACCAGTCGCAGCTCCAGGGGAATTCCTGCCACTGCAGACGCAGGCCGTGCCTCGCGCCCGCCGCTTCGAGGACGCGCACGCCCTCGGGCATGACCTCGCGGCCGATGCCGTCGCCGGCAATCACTGCGATTCGATAGTCGCTCATGGATCGGGGTCCGTACGGAAAAGGTACGGAGGAATTCTAGCGCGGCCGGTCGCCCGCGAGCGTGATCCGGTGCATCAGCCGCCGGTAGCCGTGGTAATCGTTGACGGGGTTGTGCTGCACGCAACGGTTGTCCCAGAGCGCAATGGAGCCGGGCTCCCAGGCAAATCGGCACGTGAACTCGGGCCGGATTTGGTGGCGGAACAGGAACTCGAGCAGCGGCGCGCTTTCTGCGTCGGTCATCCCCTTGAAGCGCGCCGTGTGGGCAACGTTCACGTACAGCGCCTTGCGCCCGGTTTCGGGATGCGTGCGCCCGACCGGGTGCTCGCCGATATATTCGCGCTGCACGCTGTCCCGCCCGTCGGTCTTCATCCGATCCTCGCGCGTTCGCGAGACGTCCGCCTTCGCCGACAGGTTCACCGCGACGAGCTTCTCGAGCATCCGCTGCATTCCCTCCGACAGCGTCTCCCATGCAAGGTACTGGTTGGCGAACAGCGTATCGCCGCCGACCGGGGGCACTTCACGCGCGAGCAGCATGCTCGCCATCGGTGGAATTTCGAGATAGGTCGTATCCGAGTGCCAGATGCCGCCGAAATTCACTTTCTCGTGCGCGAGCTTCTTGACCTCGATGATCTGCGGAAATCCCTCGATTCCGTTGACGAACGGATACTCGATCGGCTCGCCCCACGCGCGCGCGAACGCCATGAACTGAACGGGCGTGAGCGGCTGGCCGCGAAAGAAAAGCACGAGATGCTCGAGCCAGGCGCGGCGCAGCTCGCCGACCTGCGCCGGCGAAAGCGGCTTCGCAAGATCGACGCCTTGCACTTCAGCGCCGAGCGCGCCCGCGATGCGCCGGATCTCGAGCGTGCCCTGGGTCATGGACCGGAAGTGTAGCGTGCTGCCGCTGCTAGAATTCCGGTCCGGTGATCGTCAACGCGAGAATGTATTCGGTTGCGCCCGCGGCGAAGGCCGCGTGGCGCAAGCTGCTCGGCTGGATCGTCGAACGCTCGGCGTTGCGCATGGAGATCGTCGACCACGATCCGCCGGCCGCGCTCGCCGATCTCTGGCAGCGCGCCGATCTCGGCTGCGCGATGATGTGCGGGCTGCCCTACTCGCTGCGCAACCCCCGCCCCACGCTGATCGCCGCGCCGGTGCCATCGCCGCCACGCTACGCGGGGCGAGCGGTGTATTTTTCCGATATCGCGGTGCGCGCCGATTCGCGCTACCGGACGCTCGAAGACACGTTCGGCGCGGTATGCGGCTACACGCTCGCCGATTCGATGTCGGGCGCAGTCGCGTTTCGCCGGTTGCTGCACGGCTACCGCAAGGCCGAGCTGCCGCAGCTGTACCGCTCGGTCGTCGGCAATCTCGTCAACGCGCGCGGCGTCATCCAGGCGCTCGCCGATCGCCGCATCGACGTCGGACCGCTCGACGGCTACGTGCACGACCTGCTCAAGCACCTCGATCCGGCGTTTGCCGCGCAGGTGAGAATCGTCGCGACGACCGAGGCCGCGCCGATGCCGCCCTTCGTCGCCACGGCGCCGCTGGCCGAAGGCGAGGTCGCGCGGCTGCGAGGCGCATTTGCCGCTGCGATCGCGGCGCCCGAGCTGCGCGCCGAGCGTGAGACGCTGCTGCTGAAGGATTTCGCTTTCCCGGCGCCGCGGGACTACGACGTGTTCCGCGACATCCTGCATACTGCCGAGCAATACGCCGAGATCTGGTAGGTCCGATGATTCGATTCGCCTGCACCTTGCTCGCCGCGCTGCTCGCCGTTCCCGCGCTCGCCCAGACCTACCCATCGAAGCCGCTGCGCATCATCGTGCCGTTCGCGCAGGGCGGCGCAGCCGACCTGCTGTCGCGAATGATCGGCCAGCGGCTGCAGGAAGCCTGGGGCCAGCCGGTGGTGGTGGAAAACCGTACCGGTGCGAACGGCAACATCGGCATGGAGGCTGCGGCGAAGTCCGCGCCGGACGGATACACACTGGTGCAGGTGCCGAACGGCAACATCGTCGTGAATCCCAACCTGTTCGAGAAGCTGCCCTACGCGCAGAAGGATTTCGCGCCGGTGTCGCAGATCGCCAAGGTCGAGAACGTGCTCGTCGTGAATCCCGGCGTCGCGGCGAATTCGGTCGGCGAGCTGCTCGCGCTCGCGCGCGCGCAGCCGGGCAAGATCAGCTTCGCCTCGCCCGGCGTCGGGAGCCAGGCGCATCTCGCCGGCGAATTCCTGCGCCTGCGCGGCGGCGTGGACCTGCTGCACGTCGCCTACAAGGGCGTGGGACCCGCGCTCAACGACCTGCTCGGCGGTCAGATCAGCATGATGTTCGCCGCGATTCCCTCGGCGCTGCCCCACATGAAAGCCGGGAAGCTGCGCGCGCTCGGCGTCGCGAGCCTGCAGCGCTCGCCCGCGATGCCGGAGGTCCCCACGGTGGCGGAGCAGAACCTGCCCGGCTTCGAGGCGGTGTCTTGGTACTCGATCATGGTCCCGGCCGGCACGCCGAGAGAGATCATCGAGCGGATCAACGGCGAGATCGCGCGGATGCTGGCGCAGCCGGATACGCGCGAGAAGCTCGCCGGCATCGGCGCCACCGCGATAGGCGGAACCCCCGCGCAATTGGCCGATGTAATCCGCGAAGAATCAGCGCGTTATGCGGATCTTTTCAAGCGGGCTGGCATCCGCGCCGAGTAGTCGTTCGAAGGAACACGGATGAACCTCGCCGACTGGGTCGGACGCACGCAGACCACCGAGGACCAGGTCACCGCCACGCCGATCGCCGCGCTCTCGGCGACGCTCGATCGGGACGCTGCGCGGCCGGCCGCGGGCACGCCGATCCCCGCGCTCTGGCACTGGCTGTATTTCCTGCCGCTTGCGCCTCAGTCCGAGATCGGGCCCGACGGGCATGCGCAGCGCGGCGGCTTTCTCCCGCCGGTGGACCTGCCGCGGCGCATGTGGGCCGCGAGCCAGCTGCGCTTCGACCAGCCGCTGCGCGTCGGCGATTCGATCAAGCGCGTGTCGAAGATCGAGAGCGTCAACGAAAAATCCGGGCGCAGCGGCCGCCTCGTCTTCGTCAAGGTGCGCCACGAGATCCGCGCCAACGGCGGCGCCGAGCCTGCGCTCACCGAGTTCCACGACATCGTCTATCGCGAGGCGCCGAAGCCGGGCGACGTGATTCCTCCCCCGCAGGCCGCGCCTGCGCCGGCGAAGTGGGAAAAGAAATGGGTGCCCGACGACGTGCTGCTGTTTCGCTATTCGGCGCTGACGTTCAACGGCCACCGCATCCACTACGATCGCCGCTACGTGACCGAGGTCGAGGGCTACCCGGGCCTGATCGTGCACGGGCCCCTGCAGGCCACGCTGCTGCACGACCTGCTGCGCTGGCAGCTACCCGATGCGCGCGTGGCGGCGTTCGAATTCCGCGCGGTGCGGCCGCTCTTCGATCTGCATCCGTTCACCGTCTGCGGCGCGCCGCTCGCGGACGGCAAGACGTTCCATCTATGGGCGAAGGACCACGAGGGCTGGCTGACGATGGACGCGACCGCGCGCATCGACTAGGACCTGCGGAGCGCCTGCTTCAAGTCGGCGATCAGGTCTTCGGCCTGCTCGACGCCGATCGAGATGCGAATCAACCCCGGCGTGATCGAAAAGCGCTTCAGCTCGCTCGCCGGCATTCCCGAATGCGTCATCGACGCCGGGTGCGACGCGAGCGTCTCGGTGCCGCCGAGGCTGACGGCGAGCTTGATCACCTGCAGCCGGTCGAGCAGCGCGAAGGCGCCCGCCTCCCCGCCCTTCACCTCGAACGAGAAGGTCGAGCCGGCGCTCGCGTTCTGTCGCTCGTGCAGCGGGCGGTCGGGATGGTTCCGCCGCAGGAAGTCGAGGTACCAGACGTTCTCGATCCTCGGGTGCGCGCGCAGGAATTCGGCCACCTTGCGCGCACCGGCCGCGCTGGCTTCCATGCGCAGCTTCAAAGTCTCGAGCGAGCGCATCAGCAGCCAGGCCGTGTGCGGGTCGCACATCGTGCCGAGCGTCGAGCGCATGCGGCGCACCGGCGCGAGCATGGCCTTGCTGCCGCTCGCGCCGCCGGCAATCAGGTCCGAATGGCCGCCGACATACTTGGTGAGCGAGGTGACGGT
>DASYPC010000371.1:0-9357 GCA_036007105.1 Burkholderiales bacterium
CTGCCGATCGACGATACGCAGTACCGGATCTACACGGCGGGCCGGGTCACCGAGCGCGGCGCGTTGCACAAGATCCGCTCACGCCAGGGCGGCAAGCGCTGGGACGAGCTGAGCGCCGCCGAGCACCGCGAATTCCCGGGAGACTACGAAGCGCAGACCGGCCAGGGCGCGATCACGCTGCACTCCGAGGAGCACCTCGCGACGAGCGACAAGGGCATCGCGCTGTTGCGCCGGTTCATGGAGAAGCAGCTCAAGGTCGTGGCAGAAGGAGGCGACCCCGCAGGGGTCAACGACGCGTACGTCCGATTCGATGCAGGGAACTACTTGGTAAAAAAATAGGGTCTGACCCTATTTTTTCCTAAGCGCTGCGCCCGGCCACTGCGAAGGGTGGCTGCGCGCGTATTGCGGCGGATAGTCGATCTTGACGCCGAAGCGCTCGGCCGCATGCCAGACCCAGCGCGGGTCATCCAGCAGCGCGCGCGCGAGTGCGACCATGTCGGCCCGGTCCGAGGCGACGATGTCTTCCGCCTGCTGCGGATCGACGATCATGCCCACCGCGCGCACCGGGATCGACACGGCCTTGCGGATCTGGGCGGCGAACGGGACCTGGTAACCCGGCTCGACCTTGATGCGCTGGTGCGGCACCACTCCGCCGGACGAGACGCACAGAAAGTCGAAGCCGATCGACTTCAGCTCGCGCGCATAGGCGATCGCTTCGTCGCTGGCGAATCCGCCCTCCGCCCAATCGCTCGCCGTGATGCGGGCACCCAGCGCTCGCTCCTTCGGCCACGCGTCGCGCAGCGCGCGCGCGACTTCGAGCGGAAAGCGCATGCGATTCTCGAGACTGCCGCCGTAGGCATCCTCGCGGCGGTTCGACAGCGGCGAAAGAAACTCGTGCAGCAGGTACCCGTGCGCGGAATGCATCTCGACCACGTCGAATCCCACCGCCAGCGAGCGCCGCGCGGCCGCGGCAAACGCATCGACCAGCGCGCGGAGATCGGCGATGCTCGACTCGTGCGGCGTGTGCCAGCCCGCGTCGTAAGCGATCGCCGACGGGGCGACCGTCTGCCACGCCGATTCGGCCGGACCGAGCGGCTTGCCGCCATCGAACGGCGGCTGCACCGAGCCTTTGCGCCCGGCGTGAGCAAGCTGGATGCCGATCGGCGAGCGCGTGATCCCGCGGCAGACGTCGACGACGCGCTTCATCGAGGCCTGGTTGCGCTCGCTGTAGATTCCCGTGCAGCCGTGCGAGATCCGCCCCTCGCGCGTGACACCCGTGGCTTCGACCATCAGCAGCCCGGCGCCCGAGCAGGCGAGGCTGCCGAGGTGGACGAGATGCCAGTCGGTCATGCTGCCGTCGTCGGCCGAGTACTGGCACATCGGCGAGACGGCGATTCGATTGGGCAGGGTGATTCCGCCGAGCCGGATCGGCGTGAAGAGCTTCGCGGTCATGAGCTAGGGCGCAGCGACGGCGATGCGGTGATCCCTGAACGCCGCGCGCATCGCCCTGGCGAAAGCGACTGCGCCCGGCTGGTCGCCGTGCAGGCAGAGCGTTCCCGGCGCGACCGGCACGCGCTTGCCCGAGAGGCTCGTCACCACGCCCTCCTCGACCATCGAGAGCGCCTGCGCGACCGACTTCTTCTCGTCCTCGATCAGGCCGCCCGGCCCATTGCGCGGCGCGAGCGTACCGTCATCGTTGTAGCCGCGATCGGCAAAGCACTCGGCGACCGCGGGCACGCCGATTTTCGCCGCGCACTCCATCATCCGGCTTCCCGAAAGCGCGTACAGGATCACATCGCCGCCGAGGTCCTTCACCGCGCGCGCGCAGGCATCCGACAGCGGCTCGTCGTTCGCCGCCATGTTGTAGAGCTGCCCGTGGCACTTGACGTGGTGCAGGCGCGCGCCGGCGGCGCGCGCAAACGCTTCGAGCGCGCCCGCCTGGTAGAGGACCAGGTCGTACATGTCCTGCGGCGAGATCTGCATGTTGCGCCGGCCGAACCCCTGCAGGTCCGGAAGCGAAGGATGCGCACCGATCGCGACGCCGTGGTCCACCGCGAGGCGCACGGTCTTGCGGATCGTCGCCGGGTCGCCGGCATGAAAGCCGCAGGCGATGTTGGCCGACGAGATGAACGGCATCACGTCGGCATCGGCGCCCATCTTCCAGGCGCCGTAGCTCTCGCCCATGTCGCAATTGATATCGATCGTCTTCATTTGCCGTACTCCCAGGAGATCGCGCGCAGCGCGGCGTCCATCCGCGTTTTCAGCGCAAGGCGCAGCTCGAGCGCCTCCGCCAGCGTGCACAGCGCAAACCGCAGGGTTCCGCCCGGTGCGAGCTGCGCGAGCCGCGGCACGTCGGCGCCCGCGACTTCGGCGATCTTCGGATAGCCGCCGGTCGTCTGGTGATCCGCCATCAAGACGATCGGCGCGCCGTTCGCCGGCACCTGCACCGTGCCAAGGCACGTCGGCTCGGATAGTATCTCACCGCCCCGCGGGCGCGCGAGCGTTGCGCCCGCAAGCCGGAATCCCATCCGGTTGGAATCGGGCGAAATGCGCCACAGCGAATCGAAGAACGCGCGCTGCGACGCGGCGTCGAACTCGCCATGATGGCGTCCCGGCATCGCATGCAGGACGATCGGCTCGTGCTCGGGAAGCGTGAGCGCAGGCGCGGACCACCGCACCGAGTGCACACCACTGCGGCTGGTCGCGCGCAAGGCGAGGCGTTTATAACGCTCCGCTGCAAGCCGCGCTGCATCGGCTGCGAGCGGCAGCGAATCGCCGGCCTGCAGAGCCCGGCCTTCGAGCCCGCCGAAGCGCGCGGGGAGGTACGTGCTCCGGCTCCCAAGCAGCGGCTCGACCGCGATGCCGCCCGCGACCGCGAGGTAGGCGCGTGTGCCGCGGACAGCGCGGCGCAGGTTGAGGCGCATGCCGGCCTGCAGAAAAACCGGCCGGTCGCCCGGCAAGTCACCCTCGCCGGCGCTCGCTTCGAACTGCGCGCCGCACAGCGCAACGAGCGAGTCTTCCTCGAGCTCGATCTGCGGGCCGAGCAGCGTGATCTCGAGCACCGCCTCGCCCGCCTGGTTGCCGACGAGCGCGTTCGCGAGCGCGAGCGCGACGCGATCCATCGCCCCGCACGGCACGACGCCGAGGTGCTGCAGGCCGCGGCGCCCGCCATCCTGCACCGTGGTCAGCAATCCGGGCTTGACGATCCGCAGGCTCATTTCAGGCGCGCGTACTCGGTGCGGGATATGGAAACGAAGCGCACGCGATCGCCGGGCGAAAACACACTCGGCGGATCGCGCGCAGGATCGAAGAGCACGAGCGGCGTGCGCCCGATGACGCTCCAGCCGCCCGGAGTTTCGAACGGATAGACCGTGGTCTGGAGATTGGCGATCGCGACCGACCCCGCCGGAACGCGCGTGCGCGGCGTTGCGCGCCGCGGCAGCGCAAGCGCAGGATCGAGCCCGGCGAGATACGGGAGCCCGGGCGAAAAGCCGACCATCAGCACAAAATGCTCGGCGCGGCTGTGGCGTAGCGCGATGTCTGCGGGCTCGATGCCGGACTTCTCCGCGACCTCGACGACATCGAGCGCGAATTCGGGGTCATAGCAGACCGGAACTTCGATCGTGCGGCCGGCCGCGCGCCAAGGCATCGCGTCGATGCATTCGCGAATCAGCGCTTCGGCAGCCGCGAGCGGCGCGTCGGGCAGCTCGGCGTGTTCCGGGTCGAAGTGCACCGCCACCCCGGTGAGCGCCGGCACGACCTCGCGTACCCAGGCGGGCGCGCGGGCGCGCAGCGTGAGCGCGAGCGACTGCAGCGCCTCGTTCACCTCCAGGTCGAGCGTCTCGGAAAATTCGGCGTACGCCGCAGCGTCGCCAAGCGGGCCGACGTGCAGCGACTTATGGAGCTTTTTCAGGCGGCGTTCGCAGCGTCCGCGACCCGCGGCACCGCCACGCCGATCATGCAGTCGCGGGTCACGATCTGCGCGAGGCGCTCCTCGTTCCAGCCTCGCGTGCCGGCCGGCTGCATCGGCAGCACGATGTAACGCATGTCGGCGGTCGAATCGTGGACGCGCACCTGGACGTCCTCCGGGATCGCGAGGCCGAACTCCGCCAGCACCGAGCGCGGTTCGCGGACTGCGCGGCTGCGATAGGGCCGCGACTTGTACCACTCGGGCGGCAGGCCAAGCAGCATCCTCGGGTAGCAGGAGCAGAGCGTGCAGACGATCAGGTTGTGCACGTCCCGCGTGTTCTCCACGGCGATCAGCCTGAGCGCGGGGACGTCGAGCCCCAGCTCCCTGCACGCCTGCGTGCCATCGCCGAGCAGCCGCGCCTTGAATGCCGGATCGGTCCAGGCGCGCGCCACCACTTGTGCGCCGCGTTCCGCGCCGCGCGAGCGCATGTCCTCGACCGTTGCGCGCACCTGCTCGTCCGTGACGATGCCCTTCTCGACCAGCAATTCGCGCAGGCTCACTTCCATCAGCTGGAAGTACGAGAGCGGCTGGTATTTGCCTTGATCTTCGTTCACGCGGGCTCGAGCCAGTGCTGGAAGATCTCGAGCTCGAGCGCGTCCTCCGCACCGCCTTCGTAGTCGGGCCACACCTCGCGCTGCAGGAATCTCACGCGATAGAGCGGCTGGGCCGGCAGGCCGCTGCGCTGCTGCGCAAGCTCTTCGGGCATCGGAAAGCTGCCGCACAGCCGTTCGACCGATCCGGCCTGGCCGCGAATGTAGTACGGCGTGCGAATGTGGCCGAGCGGGTAGCTCCTGCGCACCACCACGCGATCGCCGGGCTTGAAGCTAGGCGACACCGGTTGCTTCACGTTCTTTCACTTCTTCCATCTTGCGCCCGAGCTCGTCCGTGGTGATGACGCCGCGCTGGATCATGGTTTGCGTGATCGACGTCACCCAGCGTTCGTAGTAGCTCATCCGGTCGTAGGCCTCGGGCGCGATCGCCTCGACGTTCTTGCGCAGCTCATCGACGGTCATCCGCTTCGTTCCGCCGTGGATGCCCGAGAGCAATATCATCAGCGCATCGACCCGGCGCTCCCAATCGGCGTAGTCGTGCTCGGTGCGCTCGACAGGGCCGGCGCGCAGTCCGCCCATGTCGTGGTGGCCGCGCTCGATCATCGGGGGCGCACGCTCAAGCGATCCATTCGCTGACCGGCGCCTGCGCGTCCTGGAGCGGCTGGCAGACGATATCCACGAGCGCAGGCCCGCCGTGCGCCAAGGCAGCCTTGAGCGCGCCTGCAAGATCGGCCGGCTCGGTGACGCGCCACGCCTTCACGCCGAAGGCCTCGGCGACGCGCGCATGATCGGTGGGCGTGAAATCGACCGAGAAGTAGCGCTTCGCGTATGCCGACTTCTGCCCGGCCTTGATCCAGCCGTAGACCGAATTCGAGATCACCACGAGCGCCAGCGGAAGTCTCAGCCGCACCAGCGTCTCCAGCTCGCCCGCGCACATGCCAAAGCTGCCGTCGCCCATCACCGCCACGGTCTTGACCTCGGGGCGCGCGAAGTGCGCGCCGACCGCGGCCGCCATCGAATAGCCGAGCGCGCCGTGCGCGCGGTTGGAGAAAACCCGCCGGCCGGTGCGGCACACCGGAAAGAATGCCGAGAAATACGGGCACGGGGTTCCGGGGTCGAGCACGAGTTGTGCGTCCGCATCGAGAATCTCGGCGAGCGTTGCCACTACGCGCTCCGGGCGGATCGGCATCTCGGACGCGCTCGCGAGCGTGCGGAACCTCGCGTACTTGCTGTCTTTCGCCCTCGTCACTGCGTGCGCATCCAGCGGGCGCTTGATCGAATCGAGCGCCTTGTTCAAGGCAGCCAGCGCCAGCTGCGCGTCGCCCACGAGCGCGGCGTCCGCCGGATAGTTGGCGCCGATCACCGCCGGATCGATGTCGATGTGAAGGATCTTCGCCTGCCCGGGCGCAGGGTGCCGCCATCGCTCGGTCGTCACCGAGCCCGCGCGGCACGCAATGAAGCAGACGAGATCGGCCGCATCGACGACCTGGCGCGTCTCGACCGTGCCGCCATTCGAGCCGACGACACCGACTGCGAGCGGATGCTCCTCCGAGATCGCGCCTCGCCCGCTGATCGTCGTCGCGACTGGAGCAGAGAGCCGCTCGGCAAGCCGCAGCAGCTCTTCTTCGGCGCCCGAGCTCAGCACGCCGCCGCCGCAGATGAAGAGCGGGCGCTCGGCGCTGCGCAGCAGCCGTGCCGCCTGCACGATCGCGGCGGCATCGGGCGCCACGCGACGCGCCGGAACCCGCCCGAGCGTCGCATCCGCCCACACGTCGGCCCGGTCGACCGGCCCGTTTTGCACGTCGAACGGCAATGAGATATGCGCGGCGCCCGGCCGGCCGGTCGTCATGGCGTTGAACGCGGAGCGAAACACGCGCGGGATGTCCGCGGAACGGTCGAGCACGGCGTTCCACTTGGTGGCAGGCCGCATCAGCGCGCCCTGGTCGATTTCGGTCAGCGTGTAGCGGCCGCGCGAGGACACTGCGACGTCGGTCGTGATGCAAAGGAGCGGGACGGACGATTCGTTCGCCTCTACGACCCCAGGCAGGATATAGGTCGCGCCGCCGCCGCTGGGACCTTCGCACACGCCGACTTTTCCCGAAACGCGGGCGTAGCCGTCCGCCATGTAGGCGGCATGGCGCTCGTCGCGGGTCAGGACATGGCGCATCCCGTGCGGCAGGCGCGCAAGCGCGTCGTACAGCGGCAGGCTGGTATCGCCGCACAGGCCGAACAGGATCTCGACCTCGTGCGCCCGGAGCATCTCGACCACAGCTTCCGCGCCCGTCAGGGTCGCTGCCTGGGTCTCGACCGGCTTGTTCACCCCAACAGCCACCCCAGGCCGGCGCCAATGGCCGGCATCAGGATGCAGAACCACAGCAGATTTTTCAGGCGCGCCCGCTCGGACCCGTCCATCTCGACCTTCTTCACGTGGAGCCGCTTCGCGCGCTCGCTGAGGGCGCGAGTGATCGAGGAATACTCGAAGTAGTAGAGCACTACTGCAAGCGCAGCGCCGGCAAGGCCACCCATGAGCATGGCCTGCATTATATTGGCCGGGCATGCAGACCGCCAATCGGCAGCGTCCGCCTCCCGGCACGCTGTTTCTCGACCATGTGTCGCATTTCGTGCCTGAGCTCGATGCGACCGCCCGCGCGCTGCAAGCGCTGGGCTTCACCGTCACTCCCGTTTCCGCCCAACAGACCCAGGACGGTCCCGCCGGCACGTCCAACGTCTGTGTGATGCTCAAGGAGGGCTACCTCGAATTCCTCGCGCCAACCGCAGACACGGCGAACGCCGCGCGGCTGCGCACGACGATGCAGCGCTATCCAGGCGTGCACCTGGCCTGCTTCGGCACGCCCGCAGCGGAGGACGAGCACGCCCGCCTCGGTTGGCACGGGTTCGAGCCGCAGCCGCTGGTGCAGCTCGAGCGCCCGGTCGAGGTCGATGGCGGCCCCGCGTCCGCGCGATTCAAAGTGGCGCGCGCGGCGCCGGACAGGATGCCCGAGGGACGAATCCAGTTCGTCGAGCACCTGACGCCCGAAGCGCTGTGGCAATCGCGCTACCTCGGGCACGCGAACCGCGTGACGCGTCTTGCGTGCGTATTCGCCGTTGCCGACGACGTAGCGCAGGTCGCAGCGCGTTGGGCACGGTTCGCCGCGCTGCTGCCGCAACGCGCCGGACGATTTGCCCACCTGGAGACGGCGCGCGGGCATGTGCTGATCGGAACGCGCGACGACTGGGTCGCGCTGCTGGGTCACGCTGCGCCTGCGCCCGGTCTTTGCGGCTACGCACTCGAATGCAGCGAGCCCGGAGCGCTCGTTTCGCGTTGCGAGCGGCTCGGAATGAGGCTGCGCAGGCTGCGCGATAATCTTTACGCGGCGACGCTTCCGGACGCGCTCGGCGGTGCCTGGATCTTCGGCACGCGGGGCGCGCTCGCATTTCCCACGAGGGCAAGATGAAAAACGACCTGTGCTCGCTTTCCGCGACCGATCTGCTGCGGCTCTACCGGACGCGTAAGGCCTCCCCCGTCGAAGCCGCCCGTGCCGTCCTCGCGCGCATCGAGAAGCTGAATCCGGTGCTGAACTGCTTCTGCCTCGTCGACGCGAAAGCCGCGCTCGCGAGCGCCAGGGCGTCCGAAGCGCGCTGGCGGAAGGCAGAGCCGAACGGGCTGCTCGACGGCGTGCCGGTCTCGATCAAGGACCTGCTGCTCACCAAGGGCTGGCCGACGCTGCGCGGCTCGCGCACTGTCCATCCGCAGGGACCGTGGAACGACGACGCCCCAGCCGTGGCGCGGCTGCGCGAGCACGGCGCGGTGCTGGTCGGAAAGACGACGACGCCGGAATTCGGCTGGAAGGGTGTCACGGACAACCCGCTCACCGGCATCACGCGCAATCCGTGGAACCCGAAGATGACGCCGGGCGGGTCTTCGGGCGGGAGTACTGCTGCGGTCGCCGCGGGCATGGGCCCGCTCACGGTCGGCACCGACGGCGGGGGATCGATCCGGATTCCTTGCGCGTTCACGGGATTGTTCGGCCTGAAGCCGTCGTTCGGACGCGTTCCCGCCTGGCCACTCTCGCCGTTCGGCACCGTCGCGCACGTCGGGCCGATCACGCGCACGGTCACGGACGCTGCGCTGATGATGAACGTGCTCGCGCTGCCCGATGCGCGCGACTGGTTCTCGCTACCGCACGACGCGCGCGACTACCGCGTCGGGCTCGACGACGGAGTGAAGGGGCTGCGAATCGCGTATTCGCCGGATCTCGGCTATGCCGCGGTGGAGCCGGAGATCGCCGCGCTCGTGAAGAAGGCCGTGCAGCGACTCGCCGATCTCGGTGCGCACGTCGAGGAAGCCGATCCGGGCTTCGAGAACGTCGGGCCGATGTTCACGACGCACTGGTTCGCCGGCGCCGCTTCGCTGCTGCGAGGGTTCAGCACCGAGCGGATCAAGCTGATCGATCCCGGATTGCGCGATGTGGCGCGCCAGGGCGCTCGGATCCGCACGCTCGACTATCTCGCCGCCGTACAGCAGCGCGGCCATCTCGGCGTGCAGATGAACCGCTTTCACGAGAAGTACGACCTCCTCCTCACACCGACGCTGCCGCTGGCCGCGTTCGCAGCCGGCCGCGAGGTCGCCGACGTGCTACGGGAAAAGCGCTGGACCGACTGGACCCCGTTCAGCTACCCGTTCAACCTGACGCAGCAACCGGCGGCGTCGATTCCATGCGGCCTGACGAAGAAGGGCCTGCCCGTGGGGCTGCACATCGTCGGGCCGCGCTACGCCGACGCGCTCGTCTTGCGCGCGGCAAGAGCGTATGAGGCGGTGCAGCCGATCGCGCTGCC
>DASYPC010000372.1:0-2865 GCA_036007105.1 Burkholderiales bacterium
CGTTCAGCAGATCGACAGTCTCCCTGGAAAGGACATTCTGCGCGGCGGCGACGCCGAACAGCACGAACGCGAACTCGCCGACCTGCGAGAGCGCGAGCGCGAAGAGCGTCGCGTCGGCGCGTCCGCAGTAGCCGAACAGGATCGACAGTGGGTAGAGGAGCACGATCTTCAGCGCAACGACAGCGAGCGCAAGGCCGAGCACGAGCAGGGGCGAGCGCACGAAAAGCCCGAGGTCGACCGACATCCCGACCGCAATGAAGAAGAGGCCGAGCAGCAGCCCCTTGAACGGATCGATGTCGAGCTCGAGCTCGTGGCGGTATTCCGAGTCGGCGAGCAGCACGCCGGCGAGGAACGCGCCGAGCGCCATCGACAGGCCCACCGCATGCATCAGCGATGCAATGCCGATCACGAGCAGCAGCGAGAACGCGATGAAGATCTCGCGCAGTCCGGTCTGCGCGATATAGCGCAGCAGCGGCCGCAACAGCAGCCGGCCGGCGACGATGAGGAGCGCGATCAAGCCGACGGCCTTGGCGGAGGCGCGCCAATCGAACGCGTGCGCATCGCCGGTTGTGGAGAGCATGCCGAGGATCAGCATCAACGGGATCACGGCGATGTCCTGGAACAGCAGCACCGAGAACGAAGCCTGGCCGCCGGGCGTCGGCAGCAGGCTCTTTTCCGCGAGGGTCGCGAGGCCGATCGCAGTGGAGGACATTGCGAGGCCCATGCCTGCGGCGAGCGCGACGGGCCACGCGAGGCCGAACAAGCGTCCGATCGCGGTAAAGACGATGATCGTGACCGCGACCTGGGTGCCGCCCATGCCGAAGATCGGGCGCCGCAGCGCCCAGAGCCGGCGCGGCTCGAGCTCGAGTCCGACGAGAAAGAGCAGCAGCACGACGCCGAGCTCAGCGAACTGCAGCACGGTTCCGGGGTCGGGGATCAGGCGCAGGCCCCACGGACCGATCGCCATTCCGGCGAGCAGAAAGCCGAGCACCGAACCGAGACCGAGACGCCGGCACACCGGAACTGCGATCACTGCTGCGGCGAGATACACCAGCGCCTGCTCGAGCAACCCGTGGTCGGTCATGCCTGGCTCCGTTCAAAGTGGCGTGCATGCAATAATCCAGCGCATGGATGAAGCGGTCAATGTCGAGCAGTTCAGGCTCGCCATGCGAAGCCTCGCCGGCGCGGTCAACATCGTCAGCACGGCGCACTCGGGCCATCGCTACGGAATGACGGCGACCGCAGTGTGCTCGGCGACCGCGGATCCGCCTACGGTGCTGATCTGCCTGAACCGCGTCGCGACGACGCACGGCGCGGTGCTGAAGGCCGGCGTGTTCTGCCTCAACGTGCTGCGCTCCGAAGACTGGGAGCTCTCTACCGCGTTCGCCGGCGCGCAGGCGGGCGAAGCGCGCTTTCGCGCGCGCGAGTGGACGCACCTTGCGACCGGCGCACCGGTGCTTACGGATGCGCTCGCGAGCTTCGATTGCCGCGTCGTGAAGACGCTCGATCACGGCACGCACACGGTGTTTCTCGGCGAGGTCGAGAGCATCCTGATCGGCAAGAAGGGCAAGCCGCTGCTCTACGCGGGAGGCCAGTACGCGAAGCTCGCCTCGCTCGCGCACGGCGAGGCGCTTCCCGAGGGGCTCGACTACTGGGATTTTTGAGTGGCCCCGACGCCACCGCGCTCGATCACCGAACTGTTCCTCGGCTTTCTCTCGATCGGAGCGCGCGCGTTCGGCGGCGTGCTGCCGTGGGCGCACCGCGCGCTGGTCGAGGAACGGCGCTGGCTCGCGCCTGCGGACTTCTCCGAGATGCTCGCGCTCTGCCAGTTCCTCCCCGGGCCGAACGTCGCGAATCTGTCGATCGTGCTCGGCCGGCGCTGGTTCGGGCTTCCCGGCGCATTCGCCGGATTCCTGGGGCTGATGGCGCTGCCGTTCGTCTGCGTGCTCGGCCTCGCGATGCTCTATGCCGAATGGGCGACGAACCCGACCGTGCGCGCCGTGGTCTCGGGCATCGGCGTTGCGGCCGCCGGCCTTTTCATTGGTACCGGGATCAAGCTCGCGCGACCGATCGCGGCAAAGCCCGCTGCGATTGCGATCATCGCGGGCTGTTTCGTCGCCGCCGGCATGCTGCGGGTGCCGCTGCTCATCGTGCTGCCGGTCGCTACCGCGCTTGCTCTCATCGCATCCAGGATGCGCGCGCTCTAGCAATGCTGACGCTCTTCCTCTACTTCGTCCTGCTTTCGCTGCTCGCGGTCGGCGGGGTCAACACGATCCTTCCGGAGATGCAGCGCATCGTGGTCGAGACCGAAGCCTGGATGACGGGCGCGGAGTTCACCCAGCTCTATGCAATCTCGCAGGCTGCGCCCGGCCCGAACGTGCTGATCACGAGCCTCGTCGGCTTCAAGGTGGCCGGACTTCCCGGAGCGTTCGTCACGCTCGCCGGGTTCTGCCTGCCCGCCGGCGCGCTTGCCTATTGGGTTGGAGGAGTCTGGGACAGATTCCGCGACGCGCCTTGGCGCAAGCTGATACAGCGCGCGCTCCTTCCGGTGACGGTCGGGCTCGTGTTCGCTGGCGGCTATCTGCTTGCGACTCCGGAGGGCGTGGACTGGAAGAATGCGCTGATCGCGACCGCGAGCGCGACCGTCCTCTGCACGACGCGTTTCAACCCGCTCTGGATTCTTTCCGGCGGCGCGATCGCCGGCTACCTGCTCTACGCCTGACGCGAGACGCGCTCGATCTCGCGCCGCAGCTCTTCGTAGCTGCGGGTCACCGCAAATTGCGGAAACTCGTCGGCGACATTCTGCGGCGGCCGGAACAGGATGCCGGCGTGCGCCTCGGCGAGCATCGTGGTGTCGTTGTACGA
>DASYPC010000373.1:0-5338 GCA_036007105.1 Burkholderiales bacterium
CTGTGTGCGGGCGCGGATCTCGGCCTCGAGCGGCTCATCGCAGCCTATCGGGGCGGCATTTTCCCGTGGTACTCCGGCACCGAGCCGATCCTTTGGTGGTCTCCCGATCCGCGCATGGTGCTCTTCTGCGACGAGCTCAGGATTTCCCGCTCCCTCGCGAAGAACATTCGCAACAAGGGCTACGAAGTGCAGGTCGACACCGCCTTCCGGGAGGTTCTGCTCGGCTGCGCTTCTGCCCGCCGCGACGCGCGCGGATCCTCCTCCGGCGGCGAGGGCGGCACCTGGCTGGGAGAGGACATGCGCACCGCGTACACGCGCCTGCACCGCGCCGGACATGCCCATTCGTTCGAATGCTGGCACGACGGGACGCTCGTGGGTGGCCTGTACGGCGTCGCGATCGGCCGGATGTTCTATGGCGAATCGATGTTTTCGCGCGCCACCGACGCTTCCAAGGTCGCGCTCGTCGCGTTGGTCGATGAGCTGCGCCAGCGGGGCCTCCCGCTCATCGATTGCCAGGTGAGGACGCCGCTGCTCGCGCAACTCGGCGGCAGGGAAATCCCGCGGCGCGAATTCTTGCGTCGTCTTCGCGCATTGGTAAACTACAGCGAACCCGGAGGGCGATGGACCCGTGTCCAGGCTCAATGATCTGCCGCATGCGGTACTGCAGTTCTACGTCACTGCGCCCTATCCGTGCAGCTACCTGCCCGAGCGCATGGCGCGCTCGCAAGTGGCGACCCCTAGCCATCTCATCAACACGGAGCTCTACGGCGAGCTGGTCAAGGCCGGCTTTCGCCGCAGCGGCATTTTCACGTACCGCCCGCATTGCGACAGCTGCCGGGCCTGCGTTCCGGTGCGGATCCCGGTCGCTGAGTTCAACGCCAATCGCTCGCAGCGCCGTGCCTGGAAGCAGCACGAGGCGCTGACGGCGCATCCGCAGCCGCTCAAATTCCGGCTCGAGCACTACGCGCTCTACCTGCGCTACCAGTCGCGGCGGCATTCGGGCGGCGGAATGGACAACGACAGCCGCGACCAGTATTCGCATTTCCTCCTGCAGAGCCGCGTCGACACGCGACTGATCGAATTCCGCGACCAGGGACAGCTCGCGATGGTTTCAATCGTCGACTACCTGCCGGACGGGTTGTCGTCGGTGTACACGTTCTTCGAGCCCGACCGGCGAGGCGCGAGCTACGGTACCTACAACGTGCTGTGGCAGATCGATGCGTGCCGCGCGCTCGGACTGTCGTACCTGTACCTCGGGTACTGGATCCGGGAAAGCCCGAAGATGGCGTACAAGTCGCGCTTTGCGCCGGTCGAAGGATTCATCGGCGGCGCCTGGCGCCGCCTCGGGTCGCGTGAACTCGGATGAGAAGCTGACGGGATGCTGTATGCCTGGGCGCGTCCCCTGCTCTTCGCCCTCGAGCCCGAGACCGCTCACCTGCTGACGCTTGCGCTCGCCGATGCGCCGCTGCGCTTCGGCCTGGTACGCGCGCCCCGCGTTCCGCACTGTGCTGTGCGCGCGCTCGGTCTCGAGTTTCCCAACCCGGTAGGGCTTGCCGCCGGCCTCGACAAGAATGCTGAATATGTGGATGCGCTCGGCGCGCTCGGCTTCGGCTTCATCGAGGTCGGCACTGTCACACCGCGGCCGCAGCCGGGCAATCCGCGCCCGCGCCTTTTCCGGCTGCCCGCAGCGAACGCGCTCATCAACCGCCTCGGCTTCAACAATGTCGGCCTGGATGCCTTTGTCGAGAACCTGCGGCGCACGTCGTGGCGCGGTGTGCTCGGCATCAACGTCGGGAAAAACTTCGACACGCCGAACGAGCGCGCAGCCGACGACTACGTCGCGTGCCTCGAGCGTGTGTACGAACATGCGAGCTATGTGACGGTCAACGTCTCGTCGCCGAATACCGCCGGTCTGCGCGCGCTGCAGGAAAAAGACGCGCTCGAAGCGTTGCTCGGCCGCCTGACCGAGGCCCGCGAGCGGCTTTCCGACCGCCACGGCAGGAAAGTGCCGCTCGCGCTCAAGGTCTCGCCGGATCTCGCGCCCGGCGAAATCAGCGATATCGCAGCCGCGGTGCGCCGCCACCGCATCGAGGCACTGATTGCGACCAACACGTCCCTCAGCCGGGAAGGTGTCGAAGGGCTCCTTTGCGCCAACGAAGCCGGCGGACTTTCTGGAGCGCCGATCCGCAAGCGCGCAACCGGGGTGCTCGCGGCGTTTGCCGCGGAGCTCAAGGGCGAGGCCGCGTTGATCGGCGCAGGCGGCGTCCTTTCAGGCTCCGATGCGAACGAGAAACTCGTGGCGGGTGCGTCGCTGGTGCAGCTCTACACGGGTCTGATCTACCGCGGCCCGGGTTTGGTCGCCGAGTGCGTCCGGACGATCGCCGCGACGCAACGGATCGCGGCATGAGGCGCGCAAGCGTCGCCCTGATCGATGAGCCGCGCTGCATCGGCTGCACGCGCTGCATCGAAGCCTGCCCGGTCGATGCGATCAGCGGCGCGAGCGGGCTGATGCACACGGTGATCGCAGCCTGGTGCATCGGCTGCGAGCTCTGCCTGCCACCCTGCCCCGTGGACTGCATCGACATGGTCGCGGCGCCCGGTCCGTGGACGCGGACGGATGGCCGGGCGGCCCAGCGGCGCGCGCTCGCGCGCAGGGCGCGTATTTCGCGCGACCGACTGGCGGCACCTGATCCCGACCGACGAGCGGTGATCGCGGCGATCCTGAAGCGCAAAGGGATCCGGTGAACGCGGACAAGAGGCGCAGGATCTTCGAGCGGTTTCGCGCGGCGAATCGGGATCCGACCACCGAGCTCGCCTACCGCACGCCGTTCGAGCTGCTCGTCGCGGTGGTGCTGTCTGCGCAGGCAACCGACAAATCGGTGAACGCCGCGACCGCGAAACTGTTTCCGGTCGCGAACACCCCGCAGCAACTCGTCGCGCTCGGCGTCAAGGGATTGGAGCCCTATATCCGCAGCATCGGCCTGTATCCGACCAAGGCGAAAAACGTGATCGAGCTTTCCCGCCTGCTGGTCGCGCACCATGGCGGCGAAGTGCCGGCTTCGCGCGAAGCGCTGGAGAGCCTGCCCGGTGTCGGCCGCAAGACCGCCAACGTGGTGCTGAACACCGCATTCGGCCAGACCACGGTCGCCGTCGACACGCACATCTTTCGCGTCGCCAACCGCACGGGGCTCGCACCGGGCAAGAATCCGCGCGAGGTCGAAGACAAGCTGCTCAAGTTCGTTCCGCCGGAATTCCTGCGCAACACGCACCACTGGCTGATCCTGCACGGCCGCTACGTGTGCCTTGCGCGCAAGCCGGGCTGCCCGGAGTGCCTGATCCGGGACCTGTGCGAGTTCAGAGGCAAGACCAAGAAGACCAGGGATGTTTGATCCCACCCGCGACCAGGTGCGCAGCTTCTTCTTCGAGACCTGGCGCAAGTACCGCGCAAGCGAACCACTCGTCGGTCTCGAGGCGATCGTACTGGATGTGATTCTCGCGCATCCAGAATATCACGCTGCGCTCGAAGACCCGGACCGCTTCCGCGAACGAGAGTATTCGCCCGAGCTCGGCGAGCCGAACCCGTTCCTGCACCTGAGCATGCACGTCGCAATCGAGGAGCAGCTTTCGATCGACCAGCCGCACGGGGTCGCGGGCTCGTTCGCGACGCTCGCTGCAAAGCGCGGCGACCGGCATGAAGCGATGCATGATGCAATGGAGTGCCTGGGCGAGATGGTCTGGCGCTCGCAGCGCGACCGCGCGCCGCCGGACGCTGCGGCGTATCTCGAATGCCTTAAGAAGCGGGCGGGCCGGTGAACCCGGCGCGATCGCCCGGGGGGATCCTCGCGATGGGACTGCTGTCGTTTCTTTTCGGGTGCGGGGCGAGCGAAGGCCCGTTCCAGCGGAAGGACGGGGCCTGGTACTACCACGATTCGCCGATCGAAGGCGCGGACGCGAAAAGCTTCCAGGTGCTGAGCAAGCACTATGCGAAGGACAAGAACCGCGTCTATCACGGCGACACGTACCGCGACGGCAAGGAGTACTACATGATCAAGCACAACCGCGTCAAAGTGCTCGAAGGCGCCGACCCCGCGACCTTCCGCTACCTCGACTACGACTACGCCCGGGACAACGCTACGGTGTTTTACGAGGGCGTTGCATTCCCGGTGAAGGACGTCGAGACGTTCGAGCTGATCGATCGCGCGTTTGCGCGCGACCGGCTCACCGGCTACTACCAGCAGCAACCGATTCCCGGCAGCGACGGCAGCAGCTTCATGCGCATCGACGATCGCTATTCGAGGGACGCGAAGCAGGTGTTCTATTCGACGCTCGAGCCGCGCGGAACGAATCCGATTCGCCGCTCGACGGCGCTCAAAGGCGCGCTTCCTGAATCGTTCAAGGCCTTCGGTATCGGCGGCTATGCCGCGGATGCCGCGCAGGTGTACTACCGCGGCGCGCTGGTGACGAAGGACGTTGCCTCGTTCGAGCCGCTGGAGCGCGGCTACGCCAGGACCGCGACCCACGTGTACTACGATGGGAAGCCCGTTCCGGGCGCCGATGCGGCGACGTTCGCGGCGCTCGAGCAACTCACCGACACCGCGGACGCGAAGGACGGCAGTGGGACCTATAAGGAGGGCCGGCGGGTGACGACGCAGTAGCCCGAGATCGCTTTGCGCAGGTACACTTCGGCCTACGGGCTGTGTACTTTGAGTGGGGGGATGGAAGTGTCTGCGCCAAAACCGACGAAAACGCCGTTTGCGTTCTTTGATTGTCCGAAGTGCAAGCACCAGTCGCGGCATGCCTGGTTTCTGACGAGGAAGCTTGAGACCTATGCGTGGTGCGAGCGCTGCTCCTCGTACTTCCTGCAGCGCAATGGCGCCCTCTTCGGCTTGCTGTGGGGAGGCGCCCTCGCCCCTCTGCTCATCGTGCTGGTGATGGAAGGGCCGTTGGCGCCGTGGCTCGAGGATTTCGGTCGCGGCGGACTGATGGCGATTGCCGCAGTGATCGCAGTACCGATCCTCGCCTATACGTTGCCCTACTTCGTCCGCTGGACCATTCGCTATGAGTATTTCGGCCGCCACGCGCCCTGAGAGCGCGTAGCGCCGCACGGCGAAGGGCTGGCCGCCGCGGTCGCGATGCGCTGGCTCACGGTTCTCGCTGCCGGATTCTCAGCCGCAGGCACGATCCGCGGCTGAGGAAACCTCCGCTAGCGCTGGAAGTGCAGGCTCGATTTCTGGCTGGAGAACCACGCAGCGAGGTCCTCCATGTCCTGCTTGGACAGGCTCACCGCAAATCCCTTCATGATTGCGTTATTGCGCTTGCCGCTCTTGTAGTCCGAAAG
>DASYPC010000374.1:0-6749 GCA_036007105.1 Burkholderiales bacterium
TTCAGCTCTTCGATGTCGTACGAAACGCCCGGCTTGCCGAAGGCCTTCGCGAGCCCCGGCCAGAGGAACTTCTTTCCGTCCTTCGGATATTCATAGAAGCCGCCGCCCGCGGCGCGACCGGGCCGCTCGATCTCCTTCACCATGCGCAGGATCACTTCCTGCCCCGGATGCGCCGGCGGCAATGGCTTGCCTTCCGCCTTCAGGTCGGCGGCGGTCTGCTCCATGACATGCACCGACAGCGACATCGAGGTCTCGTCGATCACGGCGAGCGGCCCGACCGGCATGCCGGCGAAGCGCGCCGCGTTCTCGATCACGGCGGCAGGAATGCCTTCGGCGAGCATTGCGCAGCCTTCCTGCACGAACGTGCCGAAGGTGCGGCTCGTATAAAAGCCGCGTGCATCGTTCACGACGATCGGCGTCTTGCCGATCTGCAGCACGTAGTCGTAGGCGCGCGCCAGCGTGTCGGGGGAGGTCTTTGCACCCTTGATGATCTCGACCAGCTGCATCTTGTCGACCGGCGAGAAGAAGTGCAGGCCGATGAAGTTCTCGGGCTTGCGCGAGGCCGCCGCAAGCCCGCTGATCGGCAGCGTCGACGTGTTGGAAGCGAAGATGCCGTTCGCGGCCAGCATCGGCTCGGCTTCCTTCGTGACCTGGCTCTTCAGGTCGCGTTTCTCGAACACGGCCTCGATGATGAGATCGCAGCCGGAAAGATCCTTTGCATCACCCGTGGGACGGATCAGCGAAAGCGTCTTCTCGGCTTCCGCCTGCGTGGCGCGGCCCTGCTTCACGCGCCGCTCGAGAAGTTTCTCGCTGTAGCCCTTCCCGGCCTGCGCCTTCTCAGTCGAAACGTCCTTCAGCACGCACGGAACGCCGCGCGTGGCATTCGCCCAGGCGATGCCTGCGCCCATCATGCCCGCGCCGAGAACGCCGACTCTCTGCGCCTTCCAGCGCGGCGCGTCGGCGGGCCGCAGGCCCTTCACGCTCGCGCCCGATTTGATCGCGGTGCGGTTGAAGAAGAGCGAGATCAGGTTCTTCGCGACCTGTCCCACCGCGAGCTTTGCGAGGTAGCGCGATTCGATCCGCAGCGCGGTGTCGAAATCGACGTATGCGCCTTCCACCGCGCACGACATGATCGCTTCAGGCGCGGGCAGCAGGCCCCGCGTTTTCTCCGTGAGCATCGCCGGAGCGATCGCCAGCATCTGCGAGATCTGCGGGCTCGAGGGCGAGCCGCCCGGCATGCGGTATTTCTCGTCATCCCAGGGCTGGACCGGAGACGGGTTGGCGCGGATCCATTCGCGCGCCATACGAAAGAGGTCCTCGTCATTTGCCGCCAGTCCCTGGATGAGGCCGAGCTTCGCCGCTTCCTGCGGCCGTAGCGTCTTGCCTTCGATCAGGTAGGGGAACGCGCCCTGCAGCCCAAGCAGGCGCACCATCTTGGTCACGCCTCCGGCGCCCGGGAGCAGGCCGAGTGCGACTTCGGGCAGGCCCAGCTCGATGCGCGGGTCGTCGAGCACGATCCTGCAGTGCGCGGTGAGCGCAATCTCCCAGTCACCGCCGAGGGCAGTGCCGCCAACCGCCGCCACCACGGGCTTGCCGAGCTTCTCCAGCACGCGCATGTGCTTCTTCACGCCCTGGATCCATTCGAACACCTGCGGGCCGTCGTTCGGGCCGAACTTGAGGACGTCTTTCAGCTCGGCGCCGGCAAAGAACGTCTTCTTCGCCGAAGCGAGAATCACGCCGGCGATCGAGTCCTTTTCCTTCTGCAGCCGCGCGACCGCGTCTACGAACGCCGACTGCCACGCTTCGGTCATCGTGTTGACCGGCGCGCCGGGCGCGTCGAACGTCAGCGTGACGATGTTGTCGGCGTCTTTCTCGTAGCGGATCGGAGACATGGAAATGGGGTCTGACCCCTTTCTACAGCCGCTCGACGATTGTCGCGATCCCCATGCCGCCGCCGACGCACAGCGTGGCGAGGCCGTAGCGGAGCTTGCGGCGCTCGAGCTCGTCGATCAGCGTGCCGAGGATCATCGCGCCGGTCGCGCCGAGCGGATGTCCCATTGCGATCGAGCCGCCATTGACGTTCACTTTCTCGGCGGGGACGCCCAGCTCCCTCATGAACTTCATCGGCACGACGGCGAACGCTTCGTTCACTTCGAAAAGGTCGATCTGGTCGATCGTCATCTTCGCCTTCGCGAGCGCCTTGCGCGCCGCAGGCATCGGCCCTGTCAGCATGATCGTCGGATCGGCGCCGGAGAGCGCGGTCGCGAGAACCCGGGCGCGCGGCGTGAGGCCGAGCGTCCTGCCCTTTTCTTCGCTGCCGAGCAGCATGGCGGCCGCACCGTCGACGATGCCGGACGAGTTTCCGGCGGTATGCACATGGCGGATCCGCTCGACCTGCGGGTAGCGCCGGATCGCGACCGCGTCGTAGCCCATCTCTCCCATCCGGTCGAAGGAGAGCTTGAGCGAGGCGAGGCCTTCGAGGGTGGTGTGCGGCTTGATGAATTCGTCGTGGTCGAGAATCGTGCCGCCGAGCGAGTCCTGCACCGGCACGACTGATCGCTTGAAGAGGCCGCTGTCGCGTGCAGCGGCGGCCTTCTTCTGCGAGCCGAGCGCGAATTCGTCTATCGCGTCGCGCGAGAACTCTTCCAGCGTCGCGATCAGGTCGGCGCTGATGCCTTGCGGAATGAACGCCGTCTCGAAGCTGGTTTCGGGGTCGCACGCCCAGGCGCCGCGATCCGTGCCAAGCGGGACACGCGACATCGATTCAACGCCACCCGCCACGACGAGATCTTCCCAGCCGGAGCGCACCTTCTGGGCCGCGATATTGACGGCTTCGAGACCAGACGCGCAAAAGCGATTGAGCTGCATGCCTGCAGCGTGCCAGTCCCAGCCTGCAGCGAGCGCTGCGGTCTTCGCGATGCACGAGCCCTGCTCGCCGACCGGCGTGACGCACCCCATCACGACGTCGTCCACTTGCGAGGTATCGAGATCGTGGCGCTTCTGCAGCTCCTTCAATACTCCGGTGAGGAGCGAGATGGGCTTCACCTCGTGCAGTGAGCCGTCCTTCTTGCCCTTGCCGCGCGGCGTGCGCAGCGCGTCGAAAATCATCGCTTCGGCCATCTCAGCCTCCTATTTTTCCCCCAGCCCGAGCGAGCGGGAGATCACTTCCTTCATGATTTCATTGGTGCCGCCATAGATGCGCGCAACGCGCGCGTCGACGTAGGCGCGCGCGATCGGGAACTCCCACATGTAGCCGTAGCCGCCGTGCAGCTGCAGGCACTCGTCGATGATCTTGTTCTCGAGATCGGAGGTCCAGTACTTCGCCATCGACGCGGTCGCGGTGTCGAGCTTCTTTTCCAGCAGCAGCTCGATGCAACGGTCGACGAAGACGCGCGCCACTTGCGCTTCGGTCGCGAGCTCGGCGAGCTTGAAGCGCGTGTTCTGGAAGCTCGCGACGGGCTTGCCGAACGCCTTGCGTTCGCGAACGTAGTCGGTCGTCCATGAGATCGCGGCTTCGGCCTTGGCCACCGCGCCGATCGCGATCTGCATGCGCTCCCAGGGAAGCTCCTGCATCAGGTAGATGAATCCGTTGTTCTCCTGGCCGAGCAGGTTTTCCGCCGGCACTTCGACGTTGTCGAAGAAGAGCTCGGCGGTGTCCTGCCCCTTCAGGCCCATCTTCTTCAGGCGCTTGCCCTTGGAAAAGCCCTTCATCGAGGTATCGACGACGACGAGGCTCGTGCCTTTCGCGCCCTTCGCCGGGTCGGTCTTCGCGACCACGATCACGAGGTCGCAGTTCCAGCCGTTGGTGATGAACGTCTTCGAGCCGTTGACGAGGTAGCGATCGCCTTTGCCGCCGTTGGTGCGGCTCGCGGTCGTCTTCACGCTCTGCAGGTCGGAGCCGGCACCCGGCTCGCTCATCGCGATCGCGCCGATCATCTCGCCGGCGGCCATTTTCGGCAGGTATTTCTTCTTCAACGCTTCCGTTCCATAGTTGAAGAGGTACGGAGCGACGATCTCGGAGTGCAGCCCCCAACCGAGCGACGAATTGTTCGCGCGCGCCTGCTCTTCCATCAGCACCACGCTGTAGAGCTTGTCCGCGCCCGAGCCGCCGTACTCTTCGGGCATCGTGCAGCACAGGAATCCGTTCGCGCCCGCCTTCTTCCACACGTCCTTGTCGACGTAGCCCTGCTCCTGCCAGCGCTCGTCGTGCGGCGCCACTTCCTCCTGCATGAAGCGGCGCACGCTGTCGCGGAAAGTCTCGTGCTCGGGAGTGAAAAGGGTCCTGGGAATCATTGCGGATCGCTCGGCCACGCGCAATTGACGGATGATATCCCATGCGGGACACTCGTCGGCCCGATTTCCGGCGCACACAATGCCTTCCAGCGAACGCTACGATACGATCTTCCGGCCCGGCCTTTTCGAGCGCCGCGTCGCGATCGTGACCGGCGGCGGCTCGGGCATCGGGCGATGCACGGCGCATGAGCTCGCTGCGCTGGGCGCGCGTGTCGCGCTCATCGGCCGCAAGCTCGAGAAGCTGCAGGTCGTTTCAAACGAGATTTCGCAAACCGGCGAAGCGAAGTGCTATGCCTGCGATATCCGCGAAGAAGATCGGGTGCGCGAAACCGTCGCCGCAGTCCTCGCCGACTTCGGCAGGATCGACGCACTCGTCAACAATGCGGGCGGCCAGTTCGCCTCGCGATTGGAAGACATCTCGGCCAAGGGCTGGGACGCGGTCGTGCGCACCAACCTGACGGGCGGCTTCCTCGTAGCACGCGAGTGCTACACCCAATCCATGAAAGCGACCGGCGAGGGAGCGATCGTCAACATCATCGCCGACATGTGGCACGGAATGCCCGGCATGGCGCATTCGGGCGCCGCGCGCGCCGGTATGCTCAACTTCACCGAGACCGCAGCGTTCGAATGGGCGCCGGTGCGGGTCAACGCGGTGGCGCCGGGATGGATCGCATCCAGCGGGCTCGATCACTATCCGCCCGAGATGACTGCGCACATCCGCTCGCTTCCTCGCCATGTGCCGCTCGGACGGCTCGGCACGGAATCGGAAGTGTCGGCGGCCATTTGCTTCCTCCTCTCGCCGGCTGCGGCTTTCATCTCCGGAGCCTGCCTGCGCGTCGATGGCGCAGTGCCCAACGCGAAGCGCCACCAGACGCCGCAGCAGGAGCGGCGCGGTGCGCAGTTCGACGGCTTTCATCTCGCCAGAAAACCCAAGGTGCTCGAGTAATGCCGGCGATCGAATCGAAGCTGGACAGCGGGTCGGACGCCTTCCGGCGCAATCGCGATCACATGCTCGGGCTGGTCGCGCGGCTGCGCGCGCTCGAAGCCCGCACGCGCGAAGAATCGGCGAAGGCCAAGGGCCTGTTCGAGAAGCGCGGGCAGATCCTGCCGCGCGAGCGAATCGCCCGGCTGCTCGATCCAGGCGCGCCGTGGCTCGAGCTCTGCTCGATGGCAGGGTTCTGCCTAGACGATCCCGATCCCGAGAAATCGATTCCCGGCGGCGGCATGATCGCGGGAATCGGTCATGTGTCGGGCGTGCGCGTAATGGTCGTGGCGAGCGACGCCGGCATCGACGCCGGCGCGATCCAGCACATGGGGCGCGAGAAGCTGCTGCGCATGCAGCACCTCGCGGCTGCGAACAAGCTGCCGTTCGTGCACCTCGTCGAATCCGCTGGCGCGAACCTGCTGAAGTACCGGGTCGAGGGATTCATTCATGGCGGCGCGATCTTCTGCAACCTGGCGAGGCTCTCGGCCGCGGGCTGCCCGGTGGTCACCGTCGTGCATGGCTCGTCGACCGCGGGCGGCGCGTACATGCCGGGGCTGTCCGACTACGTGATCATGGTGCGCGGGCGGGCGAAGGCGTTTCTCGCCGGTCCGCCCCTTTTGAAGGCCGCGACCGGCGAAATCGCAACCGACGAGGAGCTCGGCGGCGCGGTGATGCACACGCACGTCTCGGGTCTCGGGGAATATCTCGCCGAGGACGATTCAGACGGGGTGCGGATCGCGCGCGAGGTGCTGGCACGCCTCGGGTGGAAGGCGGCGGCGCTGCCCCAGGGCAAACCGCCGCGCTACCCGGCCGAGGAGTTGCTGGGCGTGATGCCCCCCGACTACCGCAAGCCGGTCGACATGCGCGAAGCGATTGCGCGTTTCGCCGATGATTCCGACTTCCTCGACTTCAAGGCCGACTACGGCCCCGCGACCGTGTGCGGGCACGCGTCGATCCACGGCATGCCGGTCGGGATCGTCACCAACAACGGCCCGCTCGACCCGGCGGGCTCGAACAAGGCGACGCACTTCATCCAATCGTGCTGCCAGGCGGGGCTGCCGATCGTCTACCTGCAGAATACGACCGGATACATCGTCGGCAAGGCGTCGGAAGAAGCCGGCATGATCAAGCACGGCTCGAAGATGATCCAGGCGGTCGCCAATGCAAACGTGCCGCAGATCACGCTGATGTGCGGCGCGTCGTTCGGCGCGGGTAATTACGGCATGTGCGGCCGCGCCTACGATCCGCGGTTCCTGTTCTCCTGGCCCAACACGCAGACCGCGGTGATGGGCGCCGAGCAGGCCGCGCTCACCATGGCGAACGTCATGGAGGCCGGCGCGAGACGCCGGGGCAAGGAGCTGGACGCCGCGCAGATCGACGCCATGAAGGATAAGATCATCGCCAACTTCGAGCGCCAGGCGAGCGCGTTCGCGACCAGCGCGCTGATGCTCGACGACGGCGTCATCGACCC
>DASYPC010000375.1:0-1542 GCA_036007105.1 Burkholderiales bacterium
ACGCCGCCGCTGAAGACCGGAATCGTCACCCCCGCGATGACCGCGATCAGCATCAATACGACCAAGAGCTCGAGCAGCGTAACGCCGCCGGCACGGGCGTCGATGCCTGCGGATCGCAAAGCGCGCAGGCTCAGCCTCACGTCCCGCACGGTCGAGTTCCGCGCGAGGTCGACGTCCGCGTATTCCGCCAGCAGCTCCTCGTGCGAAGACGGCTTGCGCAGCTCGAGTCGCTCGGGCTCGATTCCCGCCTCGGAGAAGCTGCGCTCGAAGCGCTCGCGCAACTTATGCGTGGCCGTCGAGAGCCATCTTTCGCACTGGTGCGCGAGCCCCGACAAAACCAGTGCGGGAGCGAGAGGGTTACGCTCGCCATGTGCGCTTTGCGAAGCCGTCCTGCGGAACCGGGTTTTGCGGCCGCCGTTGGCTGCGCGCCTGGAGGTTACTGATCCCAGCTGGTGATGTCCCTGTTGGCACCGTCACCGCCTTCCTTGCCGTCGGCGCCGTAGGAAACGATGTCGTACGCGCCATGCTGGCCGGGAAAGTTGTACATGTAATCGTTGCCCCAGGGATCCTTGGGTACGGTTCCCTGCTTCCAGTACGGGCCGTTCCAGTTGCTGACGCCCGCGGGCGCGGCGATGAGCGCCTGCAGCCCTTCCTGCGAAGTCGGATAGCGGCCGACCTCGAGCTTGTACAGGTCGAGCGTCTGGCTGATCTGCCCGATCTCGATCTTTGCGGCTTTACGTTTCGCTTCTTCCCCACGGCCGATGAAGGTGCCGCCGACGATGCCCATGACGATGCCGATCAGCACCAGCACGACCAGGATCTCGATCAGTGTCATACCGCGCGCGGAGGGGTAGGCCCGAAGGGCGCGTCCCGAGGTCGAGACCCCGGGCCTGATGTGTAATCTCATATCGTTCCTTCCTGCTCCGACGGTGCGCTCGCAGCCGTTGGACGCGCCGTCACACGACAAGTTCGCTCATGGCCATCACGCCGACCAGGATTGAAAGCACGATCCCGCCGATGAGAACAGCGAGGCTCAGAATCAGCACCGGCTCGAGCACGGCAAGGAAGCGTCGTACCGCCATCTGCACCTCGCGGTCGTACACGTCAGCGACGCGCTGGAGCATCTCCTCGAGCCGGCCCGATTCCTCGCCGACCAGGATCATCTGCGTCGCGAGGCGCGGGTAGAGCCCGGTCTCGATCAGCGGGCGGCCGAAGCCCTTGCCCTCGCGCAGCCGCGTCACCACGCCGTCAAGCGCGCTCGCGAGCACGCTGTTGGTCATCGTGTCCTTGACGATCGACAGCCCCGCGAGCAGTGTCACGCCGTTGCCGAGCAGCGTGGCGAGCGTGCGCGCAAGGCGGGCCACCTCGACCTTCGCCAGCAAGTCGCCGAGCAACGGCAGGCGCAACAGACGCCGGTCCCAGCGGAAACGCACTGCCGGGCGCGCGAGATGGCGCCGAATCAACCACACGAGGGCCGCGACGATGAGCGCGATGAGCCACCAGTACTTGCGCAATCCGGTGCCGACGAAAATCACTACCTGC
>DASYPC010000376.1:0-5185 GCA_036007105.1 Burkholderiales bacterium
CGACGACGACGGCAACGAAGTGGCGCTCGCCGAGCCGGGCGAGATCTGCGCCAAGGGTCCGCAGGTGATGAAAGGCTACTGGTGCAAGCCCGAGGCCAACGCTGCGGCCTTCACCGCGGACGGCTATTTCCGCACCGGCGATATCGGCGTCTTCGATGCGGCGGGCTACCTGAAGATCGTCGACCGCAAGAAAGACATGATCATCGTCTCGGGCTTCAACGTCTATCCGAACGAAGTGGAAGCAGTCGCGGCAGCGTGCGCCGGCGTCGCCGAGTGCGCCTGCGTAGGCACGCCGGACGACAAGACCGGCGAAGCGGTGAGGCTGTTCGTGGTCCGCGCGCCCGGCGCGGCGCTCGACGAGGGCTCGTTGGTCGCGCACTGCCGCGCGCAGCTCACCGCGTACAAGGTGCCGAGGCAGGTTCGCTTCGTAGAGGCGCTGCCGAAATCCAACGTCGGCAAGATCCTGCGCAAGGATCTGCGGGCGCTCGCCTAGGAGAATCCGATGCTTGGCTCCGACTACACAATGAGCACCGTGCCCGCATTCGTCGGCCGGGAGCTCGGCACTTCGGACTGGATCGCGCTCGACCAGGAACGCATCGACCGGTTCGCCGACTGCACCGGCGATCGTCAATGGATCCACGTCGACGTCGAGCGCGCGCGGCGCGAAAGTCCGTTCGGCGCGCCGATCGCGCACGGCTACCTGACGCTTTCGCTCGTCGCCCCGATGGCGATGGCGCTCGGGCTGATTCCGCCCGATGCCGCGAGCGGACTCAACTATGGCCTGGACAAGGTCCGGTTCGTCGCGCCGGTGCGGGCCGGCGCGCGGGTGCGCACTCGCGTCAATCTCCTCTCGGCCGAGCCGCAAAACGGCGGCCGCATGCTCCTCAAGGTTCACTGCACGCTGGAGATCGAGGGCGAGGCGAAGCCTGCCCTGGTAGCCGAGATGCTGTGCATGCTGATCGCGAGGTCGCCATCATGAACGACGAAAACGAGCTTCACGAACGCGCGGCGCAGCATACGCTCGCGGCGAATCCGCTGGTCGGGATCCGGGGCATGGACCTCGTCGATTCGGCACGCGTGCTGCTCGGGCAGATGGCGCGGCACCCAGGGATCGCCGCACGCGAATACGTCTCCTTTCTCGGCGAGCTCGGCCGCATCGTCACCGGCCGCAGCGACCTCGCGCCCGATGCGAGGGACAAGCGGTTCGCCGATCCGGCATGGAAGGACAGCGTCGCCTACCGGTCGCTCGCGCAGTACTACCTCGCGTGGGGCAATGCGCTCAACCGGTTCGTCGACGAGGCGAAGATGGAAAAGCGCGACGCCGAGCGCGCGCGCTTCGTCGTTTCGCTGTTCGTCGACGCGATGGCGCCGACGAATTCGCTGGCAGGGAACCCCGCGGCGCTGAAGAAGCTCGTCGATACCGGCGGCGCGAGCCTCGCGCACGGCCTGGAGAACTTCGTCGGCGACCTGGCCCGCAACGGCGGCCTGCCGGCGCAAGTCGATCCGCGCACGTTCGCGGTCGGCAGGAACCTCGCGACGACGCCGGGATCGGTGGTGCTCCGCACGCCGGTCATGGAGCTGATCCAGTACCGGCCCACCGGAAAGACGGCGCACCAGCGGCCGCTGCTGATCGCGCCGCCGCAGATCAACAAGTTCTACGTCTTCGACCTGGTGCCCGACAAGAGCATCGTGCAGCTCGCGCTGAAAGGCGACCTGCAGACCTTCGCGGTCAGCTGGAAGAATCCGAGCGCGGCCGAAAGCGGCTTCGGGCTCGATACCTACGTCGGCGCGCTCGAGGAATCAATCGACGCGATGCGCGAGATCACCGGCAGCGAGGACGTCAACCTCTGGGGTTCGTGCTCCGGCGGAATCACGGTCTCGGCGCTTCTTGCGCACCTCGCGGCGCGCGGCGAGCGCAAGGTCCATAGCGCGACCGTCGCGGTCTGCGTGCTCGACATGGCGGTTGCGCAAGGCACGACCGCCGGGATGTTCGTCACGCCGGAGACGATTCTCGCGGCGAAGTCCGCGTCGCAACTCGCGGGCGTGGTCGAAGGCAGGGAGCTCGCGCGCATGTTCGCGTGGATGCGCCCCAACGACCTGGTCTGGAATTACTGGGTCAACAATTACCTGCTCGGCAATTCGCCGCCCGCGTTCGACGTGCTCTACTGGAACAACGACACGACGCGCTTGCCGGCGCGGCTGCACGCGGATTTTCTCGACTTGATCGGCACCGATCCGTTCGTCAACCCGGGCCGGCTGCGCCTGCGCGGCACGCCGCTCGACATGCGCCAGGTGGATCTCGACAGCTACGTCGTCGCCGGCGTCACCGATCACATCACGCCGTGGCGGGGCTGCTACAAGACTGCGAAGCTCTACGGCGAGCGCAGCACGTTCGTGCTTTCGAACAGCGGCCATATCCAGAGCCTGCTCAATCCGCCGGGCAATGCGAAGGCGGCGTTCTGGGCGAATCCCGCGCGCGAGCAGACCGCGGACGCATGGCTCGAAAACGCCGCGAAGCGCGAGGGAAGCTGGTGGCCTCACTGGCTGGAGTGGATCAAGGCGCGCTCGGGCGAAGCCGTGGACGCGCCGACGGTCCTGGGCGGCGCGCAACTGCCGCCGCTCGGCGATGCCCCCGGCAGTTACGTGATGGAGAAATAGTGCAGATCGGCCTGCGCGAAGTAGCCGGCCGCGTGCTGCGCGTCGGGGTGCGGAACGGCGATCGCGCGCGCCCGCCGCTGTTGCTCTTCAACGGCATCGGCGCCAACATCGAGCTGGTCGAGCCGTTTCTCGACGCGCTCGAAGGGACGCAGGCGATCGTGTTCGACGTGCCGGGCGTCGGCGGCTCGCCCGCGCCGGCGCTGCCCTACCGGCCCTGGACGCTCGCGCGGCTGAGCGCGCGGCTCCTCGACCAGCTCGGCCATGCGCAGGTCGATGTGCTCGGCGTCTCGTGGGGAGGAGCGCTCGCGCAGCAATTCGCGTTCCAGCACACGGCCCGCTGCCGGCGCCTGGTCCTCGCCGCCACGTCTCCCGGCCACCTGATGATCCCGGGAAAGCCGAGCGTGCTCGCGCGCATGGCGAGCCCGCGGCGCTACAAGGATCGCGAATACATGGCGAGAATCGCCGGAGCGATCTACGGCGGAGCGTTTCGCGGCGCGCCCGATCTCGTGCGCAGGCATCTGCGCCATGTGCGCTGGTCGAGCGACTATGGCTACTACCTGCAGCTCGCCGCCGCGTTCGGCTGGACCAGCCTGCCGTGGCTCGCGCTGCTGCGCCAGCCGACGCTCGTGATGGCGGGCGAGGACGACCCGCTCGTGCCGCTCGTCAATGCACGCATCCTCTCGCGGCTGATTCCGGACGCGCGGCTCGTGACGCTGCCGGACGGACACCTCTTCCTCGTTACGAGCGCACATGAATCCGCTGCTCTCGTTGCGGAGTTCCTGCGCTAGGGATACCGACTGCGGACAGGGTACGCTAGCGTCCTGATCAACGACACGGCCGGCACAAATCCACCGCTTCTTCCTCGACTACGGCCTCCTCGCGGTGTTCGGCGTCGTGCTGCTCGAGCAGCTCGGCGTGCCGCTTCCGGCGCTGCCGGTGGTGGTGCTCGCCGGAGCGAGAGGAATCGGCGATCCGTCCCACCTGCTCTACGCGCTCGTCCTTGCGACCCTCGGCAGCACGATCGGCGACCTCGCCTGGTTCTGGGCCGGGCGGCGCTACGGCCACCGCGTGCTGCGGCTGCTGTGCCGCCTGTCGCTTTCGCCGGATTCGTGCGTGCGCCAGACCGAGTCGACGTACGAGCGCCGCGGTGCCGCGACGCTGGTGATTGCGAAGTTCGTGCCTGGCCTCGCGACCGTGGCCCCGCCGGTGGCCGGCGCGCTCGGTCTGAGGCTCTCCGCGTTCCTGGTGTACACCAGCGCAGGCGCGGCACTGTATTACGGCGCGGCGCTCGTCCTCGGCCTCGTCTTCCACAACCAGATCGACTGGCTGCTCGAACGGCTGACCGATCTCGGCGTTGGAGCGCTGCTCGTCGTCGTCGCGCTCCTCGCGCTCTACGTCGCGTATCGCTGGTGGGACCGCTCGCGCTTCATCCAGTCGCTGCGCGCCGGGCGGATCGAGGCAGACGAGCTGAGCGGGATGATCGGCCGCGGCGAAGAGCCGATCGTTCTCGACGTGCGCTCGCGCACGCATCGCGAGCTCGACCGGCGCCGGATCCCCGGCGCACGCGGTGTCGACCTCGATGACCTCGAGCGCACGCTCGCCGAGATCCCACGCGATCGCGAGGTCGTGGTGTACTGCGCGTGCCCCAACGAGGTGACGGCGATCAAGGTGGCGATGCTGCTGCGCGATCGCGGCTTCGAGCGCGTGCGCCCGCTCGCAGGCGGCATCGATGGCTGGATCGCCGCCGGGCAGGGAATCGAAACGGCCTAGCGGTGTTACGGCCCCCGGTACGCGCCCGCGTTGTAATCGGCGGTATCGCTGGTGCCGCGTACCGTTCCGTCCGGCGATACCTCGACCCAGAACATCCGCCGGTCGAAATTTCCGCGATAGGGATACATCCAGCTCTCGCCCCCGCCCTGCGCCGGCAGCGCCCGCGCCGGTGCGCCCAAAAGCGCGCGCACTTCGCTCGCGGTCGTTTTTCCGGCGACGACTTTGGCGAAATCGTCCGAGGTCAGCGGCCGCGCGAATTGCGCGTTCGCGCAGACGGGCAGGATCAACAAAGCCAGCAAAAGATGGAGCGATCGTCTCATCAGTGGAGATGATAGTCCGGCGAACCGGCGACCGCTACCCCGAGGTTGCCAGCGGCTTCGCGACCATCAGCCAGTAGATCGCGATGACCGCGGCGAACGCCGGCACTCCGAGCGCGAACCACCAGCGAAACCACAGGTGAAACGTCGCCGGCAGCTCAGTCACCGAAGAGGCGCGCTCCGCTTCGTTTCGCAGCAGCACCTGCAGCTTCAGCACCGGCAGCCAGCACACGCCCGCGACGAGAAAGAGGCTCCACACGGCGAGCGACCAGGGGCTCACGAGCGGCCATCCGAAAACGAGCACCAGCGCGACTCCGCTTGCCGCCTGGAACGCGACTGCAGGCGCGGTGAGCCAGGTATCGGCGACGACCGTCAGCCGCAGCGTTGCGCGCAAAACGCCGATCTCGCCGGTGCGCAACGCGCTCCGGTAGCCGAACCAG
>DASYPC010000377.1:0-3402 GCA_036007105.1 Burkholderiales bacterium
AGAAAGCAGAAGCGCTATCGGACAGATCGGTCATGGTCGGTTCCTGCCATCGGCGTCCCGCGGTACCTCTCTACTATATACGGATGCTGAGATGCACCGCGCAGCTTTTGGCTGCTCTGCTCGCGTGCCATGGCGCGCTCGCGCAGCCTGAGATCGCCGTCGTCGACCAGGTGAGCATCACGGCCGCGCACCTTCTCACGCCCCCTGGAAGCACCCATCGGCTGAAGCTCAGCGTCGTCCATCTGGACGGCAGCGGCTGGCAACCGGAACCTGTGCTGCATGCCCTGCGCCAGGCGACGGCGATCCTGAGCCAATGCGACGTCGGCATCGTCGGTGTGGAATGGGTGAGCCTCGCAACCCCGCCGCGCTATCTGGACTTCTCAACGCCGCGTGCGCGCGAGCTCGTGCGCCTGCACCCTGTCGCGAAGCCCGCGATCTACCTCGTGCGCGACACGGCGAACCTCCGGGCGTACGACGCGGAGGCGTTCGGCCGCGCGAACAGCCCTACGCGGCCCGAACTCGCCGACACGGTCTGGGTCGCGGTCGGTGCGCGCGACCTCGGCATCGTTTTCGCACACGAGCTCGCGCATGTGCTGATGGACAGCGGCGACCACAGCGACGAGCCTGGCAACCTCATGCGCGATGAGACTTCGACGGCCAATACCGCGCTTTCCGTGACGCAATGCGCGCGGCTGCGCGAAACGTCACGCTCGAACGGGCTTTTGCACCGGTGATGCCGTATACTCGCGCCCCTTTTGCCCTGCCCAAGCCATGCGCGCCATCCGCAACATAGCGATCATCGCCCACGTCGACCACGGCAAGACGACGCTGGTCGACAAGCTGCTGCGCCAGTCCGGCACGTTCGCCGCGCACCAGCACCTGATCGAGCGCGTGATGGATTCGAACGACCTGGAGCGCGAGCGCGGCATCACGATCCTCGCCAAGAACTGCGCCGTCACCTACCACGGCACGCACATCAACATCGTCGACACCCCGGGGCATGCGGATTTCGGCGGCGAAGTGGAGCGCGTGCTCTCGATGGTCGACGGCGTGCTGCTGCTGGTCGATGCGGTCGAGGGCCCGATGCCGCAGACACGCTTCGTGACGCGCAAGGCGCTCGCGCTCGGACTGAAGCCGATCGTGGTCGTCAACAAGATCGACCGGCCGGGTGCGCGCGCGGAATGGGTCGTCAACCAGACCTTCAATCTGTTCGACAAGCTCGGCGCGACCGAAGCGCAGCTCGACTTTCCGGTGGTGTACGCCTCTGCACTTGAGGGATGGGCCACCAGGGACCTCGAGCTCCGGAACGATGACCTGCAGCCGCTGTTCCAGGCCATCCTCGATAACGTCCCGGTGCGCGTCGACGATCCGGACGGACCGCTGCAATTGCAGATCTGCTCGCTCGACTACTCGAGCTACGTCGGCAAGATCGGGATCGGGCGCGTCAACCGCGGTCGCATCCGGCCCGGCCAGGCGGTCGCGGTGCTGCGTGGCCCGAGTGACGACGCCGGCGATCCGGTGATCGCGAAGGTGAACCAGGTGCTGGTGTTCAAGGGACTGGAGCGCGTGCTCGCGGAAGAGGCGCAGGCGGGCGACATCGTGCTCGTCAACGGCATCGAGCAGGTCGGCATCGGGGTGACGCTCGCCGACCCCGAGCATCCTGAAGCGCTGCCGCTGCTGAAGGTCGACGAGCCGACGCTCAACATGACGTTCCAGGTGAACACTTCGCCGTTCGCCGGGCGCGAGGGAAAGTTCGTCACCAGCCGCCAGCTGCGCGAGCGCCTGCTGCGCGAGACGATGAGCAACGTCGCGCTGCGCGTCGAGGAGACCCTGGACGCCGACGTGTTCCTGGTTTCGGGACGCGGCGAGCTGCATCTCGCGATCCTGCTCGAGAACATGCGCCGCGAAGGCTACGAGCTCGCGGTGTCGCGCCCGCAGGTCGTGATCCGCGAGATCGACGGCGTGCGCTGCGAGCCCTACGAGATGCTGGCGGTGGACGTGGAAGAGGCGCACCAGGGGATGACGATGGAAGCGCTCGGGGCGCGCCGCGGCGAGCTGGTCGACATGCAACCGGACGCGACCGGCAACAACTCGGGCCGCGTGCGGCTCGATTACCGCATTCCCGCGCGTGGGCTGATCGGGTTCCAGTCGGAATTCCTCACCATGACTCGCGGCACGGGCGTCATGAGTCATGTGTTCGACGACTACGGCCCGGTGAAGCCGGACCTCGCCGAGCGCCGCAACGGCGTGCTGGTGTCGGCGGAAGAGGGAGTCGCGGTTGCCTATGCGCTATGGAAGCTGCAGGAGCGCGGGCGCATGTTCGTCAACCCTGGCGAGCCCCTCTACGAAGGCATGGTGATCGGACTGCACAGCCGCGAAAACGACCTCGTCGTCAACCCGGTGCGGACCAAGCATCTGACCAACATCCGCGCCGCGGGCAAGGACGAGGCGATCCTTCTCACGCCGCCGATCCTGCACACGCTCGAATCGGCGATCGAATTCATCGGCCCCGACGAGCTCGTCGAGATCACCCCGAAGTCGATCCGCATCCGCAAGCGCCTGCTGCTCGAGCACGAGCTCAAGAGGGCCGCGCGCGCGGCTTGAAGTTGGTTACCAGGAGTTGCGCAGCTCGCGCAGCTTCAGGAACACGGTGCGCGGATCGGGGTTCTCCGGCAGGTCCGAAAACGCTTCGCGCAGTTTCGCGATCACCGTCGGGCTGGTCAGCCGGAAGAACGTGTTGATCTCGCGCTCGACTTCCAGCGTCGAAACGTACGCCTGGCTCGGATCCTGGCCGGCAAGCGCGGCGAGCATCTCGGCTGCGCGCGCGTTGTCGGGCTCGCGGTTGAGCGTAAAGCGCAGATTGTTCTCGATGTAGTCGTGGCCGGGATAGATCCGGGTCGCCGCCGGCAGCCGCGCGAGCTGCTCGGCGAACGTCTTGTAGAGCTGCGCGGGATGGCCCCCGTTGTGGCAGTTGCCGGCCCCCGCGTTGAACAGCGTGTCGCCGCAAAAGAGCGCCGGCTGGTCGGTGTGCGCAAGCAGGCACACGTGGCTCATCGTGTGTCCCGGCGTGTCCAGCGCCTCGAGCTCCACCGTCTTGCCCACGCTGACGATATCGCCCGCGCCAAGGCCGCGCGCCATGCCGGCGATCCGGTCCCCGGCATTCTGGTGCGCGATGATCTCGGCGCCCGTCTTGCGCACCATCTGCTCGTTGCCGCCGGTGTGGTCGCGGTGCTCGTGCGTATTCAGGATCTGGGTGATCGTCCAGCCCGCGTCCTTCGCCGCCTTCAGGCATTTCTCATGATCGAGCGGATCGATCGCGAGCGCGTCACCCGTTTCCGGACAGGCAATTAGGTAATTGAAATTACGGTAGGCGTTGCCGGTCCAGATCTGCTTGACGATCAT
>DASYPC010000378.1:0-14991 GCA_036007105.1 Burkholderiales bacterium
CGACCAAGGCGTTCAGCACGCAACTCACGGCGCTGTTCCTGCTTACGCTGACGCTCGCCAAGATGCGCGGCAGGCTCTCGGTCGAGCAAGAGCATGAGCACCTGCGCCGGCTGCGGCACCTGCCGCGAGCGCTCGGCGCAGCGCTTGCGCTCGAGCCGCAGGTGATTGCTTGGTCGGAACGGTTCGCGGCGAAGGAGCATGCGCTCTTTCTCGGCCGCGGGCTGCACTACCCGATCGCGCTCGAGGGGGCGCTGAAACTGAAAGAGATCTCCTACATTCATGCCGAAGCCTATCCCGCGGGCGAGCTGAAGCATGGACCGCTCGCGCTGGTGACATCCGAGATGCCGGTCGTGACCGTCGCGCCGAACGACGCGCTGCTCGAAAAGCTCAAGTCGAACATGCAGGAAGTGCGCGCGCGCGGCGGCGAGCTGTACGTGCTGACGGACGCCGACACGCACATCGCATCTGGCGACGGAGTAAACGTGATCCGATTACCGGAGCACTATGGACTGCTTTCGCCGATGCTGCACGTCGTGCCGCTGCAACTGCTTGCGTACCACACTGCGCTCGCGCGCGGCACCGACGTCGACAAGCCGCGCAACCTCGCGAAGTCGGTTACGGTGGAGTAGGCGCCATGAGAAAAACATTGCTCGCATCGCTCGCATCGCTCGCATTGTGGTCCCATTGCGCGATTGCAGCGGTCATCAACTTCGAAGTCCAGTTCACGCCCTTCGTCGGGGATCTCGCAATGTCCCAGGTTCAAACGGTCCCAGGAAAGGCGTTCATCTATCTCAACAACGTGCCGGTCGCGGAGCAGGATGTGGAGAAGAAGAACGTTCCGGTGTTGTTCGACAACCGGGAGATCGCCGCGGCGGTCTGGGTGCCCGTCAAGTCGCTCGGCGGGCTGGTGAGGAAAGGCAAGAACACGGTGCGGATCGAATTCGTGCCGACGGACGCGAAGGCGAGCTATCAGTCGCGGCTGCAATGGAACGAGGTGACCGATCAGGTCAAGGAGCAGCGCAGCGGGGGCGCAGTCAGCTCGACGAACCGCGGCGGCGAGGGCATGGAAACGAAAAAGATCCAGGGCAAGGTCGTACTGGAAAGGGATTTCACCGGAGACTTCGCGACCGACCTGCCGTGGCACAAGTACCCTTCGGTGAGCGCGGTCAGCGACGAGGACAAGCAAAAGCTCGTCGCGCTGATAAAGGACCGGGCCGAAGCGTTCAAGCCGAACTTCGACGGCATCTACAAGATCCTCGGCGCGAAACCCGAAATCCAGGTAGCGGAAATCCGCAAAGTCGGTTGCCTGGAGAAGGCGCATGCGGCGGGCGTGCGCGTGCCGGTGCCCGAGGCCGCGGACCTCGAGTTCGCGACGACCGGAAGCGCCGCCGTGGTCGTGGGACGCAAATCCGGGTGGCTCTATCCGTTCGATGAAAAGGCCTTTGCGCGCCTCAAGGGCGAGCAACTCCAGATGTGCGCAGGCATCGCGCTCTCGGTCGCCTATCCGCCGCGGCTGGTGGTCGCGAAGACGCCCGACGGTCGCTGGGAGGTCGTGTTTTGAAAATTCTCTTCGCGATTGCGTCCTTCCTTGCGGCGGGCTCCGCGCTCGCCCAGTCCGATCCGTTTCCGTTCGGCGATTCGAAGGTCGGCAAGAGCGTTCTCGAAGCGAAGTGCAGCGGCTGCCACATCGCGCGCTTCGGCGGCGACGGCTCGCGCATGTTCACGCGGCCGGAGCGCAAGGCTTCGAGTACGGCTTCGATCCTCGCCTGGGTGCAGCGCTGTAACGCCAATATCAAGACCGGCCTGAGCACCGAGGAGGAACAGAGCGTCGCCGCCTGGTTGAACGACGCGTACTACAAGTTCAAGTAGCGGCGCTAGCCGAAGCGCCCCGCCGAATACGGCGTGGGGTCCACGAACGGCGTTTCACCCGTGACCAGCTCGGCGATCAGCCGGCCGGTCACCGCGCCGAGCGTCAGCCCGTGGTGCGCGTGGCCGAACGCGAAAAACAGATTCTGGTGGCGCGGCGCGGGGCCGATCACCGGCAGCATGTCGGGCGTGCACGGACGCGCGCCCATCCAGGGCTCGGTGTCGAGCCGCTCGGCGAGCGGAAAAAGGTCGCGCGCGATCGGTTCGGCGCGGCCGAGCTGTACCGGCGTGCGGATCGCGTCGCGCAGCGCGAATTCGGCGCCGGTCGTCAGCCGAATGCCGCGGCGCATCGGGGCGAGGAAGTAGCCGCGCTCGGTGTCGAGCATTGGATAGTTCAGTTTCGCTTCGCCCGCGGCGCGGTAGTGCATGTGGTAGCCGCGCTTTACCGCGAGCGGCAAATCATAGCCGAGCGCGCGCGTCGCCACGTCCGACCACGGGCCGAGCGCGACGACGGTCGCGGTCGCGCTGAGCGGCCCTTGCACCGTGCGCACACTCCAGCCGGAACCCTCGGCTGCGAGGCTTGCGGCGTTACCCTGCACGAATCGCCCGCCGAGACGCTCGAACAAGCGCAAGTAGGCGAGTCCCAGCCCTTGCGGATCGTCGACGCTCACCGGATCGGTCCAGTGGACCGCGCCGACGAGCACCGGCGCAACATGCGGCTCCATCTCCTGGAGAGTCTTTGCATCCAGCAGGCGGGAGTGGATGCCGAACTCCGCCCGCCAGCGCTCGGCTTCTGCAAAGCGCTTGTCGCGCTCGCGCGCCGTGCGAAAGATCTTCATCCAGCCGGTGCGGCGGATGAAACCGGTCGCTCCGGCTTCGGCGGCGAGCGCATCGTGCTCTTGGACGCAGTGCTCGATCAATTTCGAGTAGCGCTTCGCCTGCTCGGCGTGGCGCGCAGGGCGCGAATGCCGCCAGTACTTCCACAGGAACGGCGCCAGGTGAGGCAGCGCCGAAGGATGATAGTAGGCGTCGATGGTGCGATTGAAGCCGTAGCGAATGAGCGCGCCGAAATCGTGCGGAAAGCCGTAGGGATAGACACCCTCGCGCTGGATCAGCCCGGCATTGCCGAACGAAGTTTCCTCGGCGGCTCCCCGCCGGTCGACCAGCACCACCGAGCGCGCCCGCTTCTGCAGATGCAGCGCGACGCAAATTCCCACGATGCCGGCGCCCAGGACGACGACATCGCAATTGGACTTCTGCAAGCCTACTCGCCTTTCAGCACTGCCGATGCGACCACGAGCTTCTGGATCTCGCTCGTTCCCTCGTAGATGCGCAGCGCCCGGATCTCGCGATACAGGCGCTCGACCGGCGCGCCGTGCACGACTCCGGTGCCGCCGTGCAACTGCACCGCCATGTCGATCACCTGCTGCGCGGCTTCGGTTGCATAGAGCTTCGCCATTGCCGCCTCGCGCGTAACGCGCTTGCCGAGAACGTCCTTGGTCCAGGCGGAGCGGTAGACGAGCAGTGCGGCGGCGTCGATCGCGAGCGCCATATCGGCGATCTTGGCCTGGGTCAGCTGGTACTCAGCCAGCGGCTTGCCGAAGACCGCACGGTCGCGGCAGCGCGCGAGCGCTTCGTCGAGCGCGCGACGCGCAAAGCCGAGCGCCGCCCCGCCGACGGTGGTGCGGAACACGTCGAGCGTCGCCATCGCGATCTTGAACCCTTCGCCGGGCACGCCGAGCCGCGCCGAGACCGGCACGCGGCAGTCCTTGAAAGCGAGCGTCGCCAGCGGATGCGGCGCAATGAGCGCGATGCGCTCTCCCACCTTGAGACCCTGCGCGTCCGCGTCGACGATGAATGCCGAGAGCCCCTTCGAGCCGGGTCCTTCGCCGGTGCGCGCGAAGACCACGTAGTGATCGGCGAGCCCGCCGTTCGAGATCCACGTCTTCGTGCCGTTCAACACATACTCGTTGCCCGAGCGCGCCGCTTCGGTCGTAATCGCGCTCACGTCGCTGCCCGCCTGCGGCTCGGAGAGCGCGAACGCGGCGATCCGCTTGCCGCGCATGACCGGCGGCAGGTACTTGCGCTTTTGCGCTTCGGTGCCAAAGAGCGAGATCGGGCCGGTCCCCAGGCCCTGCATGGCAAAGCAGAAATCGGCGAGCCCGCCATGCCGTGCAAGCGTCTCGCGCGAGAGCGCGAGACTGCGGACGTCGAACTTTCCTCCGGGCTCGGCGATGCAGCACTGGTTCAGGAACCCCTCCGCGCCGAGCCGGTGCACGATCTCGCGGCAGGCGCGATCGAGCGCCGCATCGTCGCTCGCGCCGTGCGCAAGCTCGGCGAGCCTGGTGCGCGCGAACTCATCGAGTTGCTCGGCGAGCGCGCGATGGCGTGCTTCGAAAAACGGCCACTCGAGGAATGTCGTATCGGCCATTCAGTCGCCCTGGAAGCGGGGTTTCTCCTTTCTTGCGAACGCCTCATAGGCGCGCTTGAAATCGCCGGTCTGCATGCAGATCGCCTGCGCTTCGGCCTCGGTTTCCAGCGCCTGCTCGATCGTCTGGGCCCATTCCTGGTGCAGGCATTTTTTCGTCATCGCGTGGGCGAACGAAGGCCCGTCGGCAAGGCTGCGCGCGACCTCCTGCGCGCGCGGCAGCAGCCGCTCCTGGAGCACGAGCTCGTTGAAGTAGCCCCACGCGAGACCCTCCGCGGCGCTCATCACGCGCCCGGTATAGAGCAGCTCGGAGGCGCGGCCCTGGCCGATGATTCTCGGCAGGATCGCGCAGGCGCCCATGTCGCAGCCGGCAAGCCCGACGCGCACGAACAGGAACGCGGTCTTCGCTTCCGGCGTTGCGTAGCGCAGGTCGCTCGCCATCGGCAGGATGGCGCCGGCGCCCGCGGAGATGCCGTCCACCGCCGCGAGGATCGGCTGCGGGCAGTTGCGCATCTCCTTGACGAGACTGCCGGTCATGCGCGTGAAATCGAGCAGCTCGTGCATCTGCATGCCGACGAGCGGCCCGATGATCTCGTGCACGTCGCCGCCGGAGCAGAAGTTGCCGCCTTCGCCGGTGAGGATGACCACGCGCACGTCGTCGGCGTACTGCAACCGGTGAAACGTGTCGCGCAGCTCGGCGTAGCTCTCGAACGTCAGCGGGTTCTTGCGCTCCGGGCGGTTCAGCGTGATCGTCGCCACGCGCTCTGCGACCTCCCAGCGAAAGTGCTGCGGCCGCCACTCCGCTGCCTTGAGCCTCGCCACCGGGCTCACAGTGACTTCGCTTTCTGCGCTTTCGCCGCGAGGCGCTCCTCGGCCTTCTTGAGGTCGACCACGAAGCGCGCGTGCTTGCAGCGACCGATCGCGTCGATCCCGTCGTGCGCCGACACTTCGAACGTCACCGCCCGTCCCTTCACCTCGGTGACCTTCGCCTCGATCCGCACTCTCATCCCGAGGAGGGTGGCGGCGAGATGATCGATCTCGACGCGCGTGCCGACCGAATCCTCGCCCGCATCGAGGTGCTCGAGCAGCAGCTCGCGGCACGTCATCTCGATATCGCGCACCATCATCGGCGTGGCGTAGACGCGCGCGGCTTCGCCCATGAAACCGATGGTGCGCTCGCGATCGACGGTCAGCTCGCGCACCGTCGAGAGCCCCGCTACGAGCGAGCCTTTCATCGTCCGCCTTTCGTGATAAGTTGATGCCGAAGCAGGTCGGATTGTACTCAAGGCCGCATGCTGAAAACCACGCCGTTCCACCCGCGTATCGCCGCGCTCTGCAAAAGCCACGCTTGGCGCCGCTGGGCGGGATACGTGGTCGCGAGCTCGTACGAGCTCTCGCACGAGCGCGAATACCACGCGATCCGGGTCGCCGCAGCGCTCTTCGATATCTCGCCGCTGTACAAGTATCTCGTGCGCGGCAAGGACGCGGCGCGCCTGCTGGATCGCGTAGTGACGCGCGATGTTGTCCGCGCCTCGATCGGCCAGGTCCTGTACACGCCGTGGTGCGATGGCTCGGGCAAGGTACTCGACGATGGCACCGTTGCGCGGCTCGACGAGAGCACGTTTCGGATGACGTCGGCCGATCCGGGCCTGCGCTGGCTCGAGGAAAACGCGCTCGGCCTGGAGGTTGCGATCGAGGATGTCTCCGAATCGACTGCCGCGCTTGCGCTCCAGGGGCCGAACGCGCGAGCGATCCTCCAGCAGGTATCGGAAAGCGACCTTGCGGGCCTCAAGTACTTTCGCCTGGTGCCGGCACGATTGCGCGGCGTCCCGGTGACGATATCCCGCACCGGCTATACAGGCGACCTCGGCTACGAGATCTGGCTCGACGCAGCGCATGCGCTCGAGCTCTGGGATGCGCTGATCGATGCCGGAGCGGGGCACGGCATCACCCCGGCAGGCATGCTCGCGCTCGATCTCGCGCGCATCGAGGCGGGGCTGATGCTGATCGATGTCGACTACGTCTCGGCGCGCAAGGCGCTGATCGAGAGCCAGAAGTCTTCGCCGTTCGAGCTGGGCCTTGGCTGGGCGGTCGACCTGCGCAAGGAGCGTTTCGTCGGCAGAACCGCGCTGGCCGAGGAAGCCAGGCGCGGACCGCAATGGCAGTTCGTCGGGCTGGAGGTCGACTGGAACTCGCTCGAACACCTCTACGCCGAGCTGGGCCTCGCGCCGCAGCTTCCGGGCGTCGCGTGGCGGATGAGCGCGCCTGCGTACGCCGGCGGCGAGCAGGCCGGCTATGCAACGAGCGGCGGCTGGTCGCCGCTCCTCAAGAGGTACATCGCGCTCGCGCATCTGCAGTCGCGCTGGGCGGCGGCCGGCACGCTGGTCGAAATGGAAGTCACGGTCGAGCATCGGCGCAAGCGCGCGACCGCGCGCGTCGTGCCGCGGCCATTCTTCGACCCCGAGCGGAAGCGCGCATGAGCCGCAGCTTCGATGCGATCGTGATCGGCGGCGGGCATAACGGCCTGGTCTGCGCGGCCTATCTCGCGCGTGCGGGCAAACGGGTGCTGGTGCTCGAGCGTCGCGAGCACGTCGGCGGCGCAGCCGTGAGTGAGGAAGTGTTTCCAGGCTTTCGCTTCTCGGTGTTCTCCTATGTAGTGAGCCTGCTCAGGCCTGAGATCATCCGCGAGCTCGACCTGCCGCGTCACGGCCTGCATATCCTGCCGCTCGAATCGACGCTGACGCCGCTCGCGAACGGCGATTATCTGGCGCAGTGGAACGATCACGACCAGAACCGGTGCGAGCTCGCGCGTCACTCGCTGCGCGATGCCGAGGCCTACGAGGAATATGGGCGCCGGATGCACCACATGGCGCGCGCGGTGAAGCCGCTGCTCGCGATGGCGCCGCCCGACCCGGCTTCGCTTGATCCGCGCGAGCTGCTGGGGCTGGCGCGACTGGGCGCTCATCTGCGTGGCCTTGGCAGCGCGCGGTTCCACGAGCTCTGCAGGCTCATGACGATGAGCTCCGCCGATTACCTCGACCAATGGTTCGAGTGCGAGCCGTTGAAGGCGACCAAGTCCGCAAGCGGGATCATCGGCACCCTCGCCGGGCCGCGCTCGCCGGGCACGGCGTTCGTTCTGCTGCATCATTACATGGGCGAGCTGGATGGCGTGTTCCGCGCGTGGGGGTTCGCAAAGGGCGGCAACGGCTCGGTCAGCGAGGCCATCGCCGCCGCCGCGCGGTCCTGGGGCGCGGAGATTCGCACCAACGCCGCGGTTGCGCGCGTGCGGGTCGAAGGCGGCCGCGCGACCGGCGTAGTGCTAGAGGATGGCGAAGAGATTCACGCCCGGCGCGTCGTCTCCAATGCGGATCCGCGGCGCACGTTTCTCGAGATGGTGGGAGAAAAGCACCTGCCCGCGGACTTCGTCGCGGCGATCCGGCGCTATCGCTTCCGCGGCTCCTCGGGAAAGGTCAATCTCGCGCTCGGCGAGCTTCCGCGCTTTACCTGCCTGCCGCAAGGCGGCGCCGCTCTCAGGGGCGCGATCTCGATCAGCCCGAGTGTCGAATACCTGGAGCGCGCCTACGATGAGGCGAAGTACGGCGAATTCTCGCGCCGCCCGTATCTCGACATGGTGATTCCGTCGCTGCTCGATCCTTCGATGGCGCCGCCGGGCAAGCACGTGATGTCGATCTTCGTGCAGTACGCGCCGTATCGGCTGAATGGCGGCTGGACCGACGCCCGGCGCGAAGCGTTCGGCGATGCCGTGGTAGACACGATTGCCGAGTACGCGCCGAACCTGAAGTCGTCGATCCTGCACCGGCAGGTGATCACGCCGGCCGACATCGAGCGGACGCTCGGGCTGTCGGAAGGAAACATCTTCCAGGGCGAGCTTTCGCTGCAGCAGATGTTCTTCCTGCGCCCGGCTGCGGCCGGATCGCGGTACAGGACGCCGATCCAGGACCTTTTCCTGTGCGGGGCAGGCACGCACCCGGGCGGCGGCGTAATGGGTGCGTCGGGGCGCAACGCCGCGCGCGCGATCCTGGGAGAAGCCGCGTGAGCGCGCGCGCCGTGGTCATCGGCGCGGGCGCGAACGAATTGGTTGCGGCGCAAGTTCTCGCGCGTGGCGGCTGGAGCGTGCTCGTGCTCGACCGGAGCGCCGCCGCTGCGGACGGCGCGACGGACGTCGCCGGCTGGGTAGCGCCTCCGATCGTGCGCGAACTCGACCTCGAGAGACACGGCCTCGAGATTCAGCGGCCTGACCCGTGGGTGACCGCGCCCGTTGCGGACGGAGCCCGTCTCGAGCTGTGGAACGACGTGACGCGCTCGGCGGAATCGATCCGGCGCTTCAGTCCGAACGACGCGGCGCGCTGGCCCGTGTTCTGCGAGCAGATGTCGACGCTTGCGCGCGCGCTCGAAACGCTCTCGATGGCGCCTCCGCCGGACCCGATGGGCGAAGGCATCGGCGCTCTTGCCGACCTGGGGGGACTCGCGTTGCGCATGCGCCGCATGGGCAGGCAGGGACTCGAGAATCTGCTGCGGATGGTGCCGATGCCGGTCGCCGATCTGCTCGATGACTGGTTCGAGTGCGACGCGTTGAAGGGCGTGCTCGGCGCGGCGGGTGTTCTGCATTTGCACCAGGGTCCGCGAGCCGGTGGCACGACGCTCAACTTCCTGCAGAACCACCTCGGCTGCGCGCCGGGCGTCTTCCGGCCAGCGCTGTCGAATGTCGTGCGCGTCCTCGCGGCACTACAGGGGATCGAGATCCGGTGCGGCGTAGAGGCGGCCCGCATCGAGGTGCGCGAAGGGCGCGTTACGGGCGTTACGCTTGCAGGCGGAGAAGAGATTGCTGCAGCGCTCGTACTCTCCGGCACCGATCCGCGGCGCACGCTTCTGGACCTGCTCGAGCCCGGCTGGCTGGAGCCGGAATCAGTCCGAACGCTGCGCGGCATGCGCTCGCGTGGAGTCGTTGCCCAGGTCACGCTTGCACTCGATCGCGCCGCGGGGTTCTCGACGCTTGCGATCGCCCCTTCGCTCGACTACCTCGAGCGTGCGCACGATGACGCGAAGTACGGCCGCGTCTCGCAGCAGCCGTATCTCGAGGCGCGGGCAGAGGATCGTAGCGTGCACGCGCACGTGCAATTTGCGCCGTACGCGCTTGCCGGCGCAAGCTGGGACGAAGCACAGCGCGCTCAACTTGCAGATCTGGTCGTGCAGACTCTTGACGCACATGCGCCGGGCCTCAGCGCTGCCGTGACCGCGCGCAGGGTTCTGGCGCCGCCGGATCTGGAGCGTCCGTTCGGCTGGCCCGAAGGCCAGATGCACGGTGCGGAGCCTGCGCTCGACCAGTGGTTGTGGATGCGGCCGACGCCGGAACTTGCGCGCTACCGCACGCCGATCCCCGGCTTGTATCTGTGCGGATCGGCAATGCATCCGGGCGGTTGGGTGCCGGGCGCGTGCGGCTATCACGCTGCACGGCAAGCGCTGAGCGACCACTGATTCATGACTGCGGAATGGCTTGCCACGGCGATCGTACTGGGCGGAGTGTTCCTGGTGCTTTTCAGCCTGGAACGATGGATCCCGTTGCGCACGCCGCGCCACGGGCTCGCGCACCGGCTGCTGGCCAATCTGGCGATTTCGGCTCTAGCGCTCGTCACCGCGACCGTGCTCGTCGATCCCGCCGGCATCCATGCCCTGGAGTTCGCGTCGGATCGCGGGATCGGTTTGCTGCGCTGGGCCGGGCTGTCGGCGACGGCCGAATTCGTGATCGGCTTTGCGCTGCTCGACCTGACGTTCTATTACTGGCATCTCGCCAACCATAAACTCGCGTTTCTGTGGCGCTTTCACAATGTGCATCACATCGATCCCGATCTTGACGTTTCGACGTCATTCCGGTTTCACTTCGGCGAGGTCGCGATGTCGGCGGGTTTCCGGGTCGTGCAGATCGCCACGCTCGGAGTTTCACCCGTTACTTTCGCGATCTACGAACTGGCCTTCCAGATCGGTACGCTCTTTCACCACAGCAATGTGCGCCTGCCTTTGATGGCCGAGCGATTTCTGAATCTGCTCGTCGTAACCCCGCGGATGCACGGCATTCACCATTCGGAGGTGCGGCGGGAGAACAATTCGAATTTCTCGGTGGTTTTCCCGTGGTGGGACAGGCTCCATCGAACGCTGCGCCTGAACGTTCGTCAGTCGCAGATCGTCATCGGCATCCCCGCGTACTCGGGTGCCACAGACAACAAGCCGGGACGCGCGCTCTGGATGCCGGTCCGGCGCCAGCGCGATTACTGGCGCAGACCCGATGGAACGAGCCCGGAACGAAACCAGCGCGACCTGAAAGCGCCGCTGTCCCGCATGGAGCGATAGGGACGCGGCCCTGAACCGGAAGAGGCGCATGAGAAAGCCACTCTCTAAAGCCTTGCAGAAGATGCACGCCTACTGGCGGGCTGCCAACTATCTGTCCGTAGGCCAGATTTACCTGTACGACAACCCGCTGCTGAAGAAGCCGTTGAAACTGGCACATGTGAAGCCGCGGCTGCTGGGCCACTGGGGTACCACGCCGGGGTTGAACTTCATCTATGTTCATCTCAACCGCGTCATCAACCAATATGACCTCAATGTGATCTACGTGTGCGGGCCCGGGCACGGCGGACCGGGCCTGGTGGCCAACACCTACCTGGAGGGCACCTACAGCGAGTTGTATCCGGATGTCTCGCAGGACGAGCAAGGCATGAAGAAGCTGTTCACGCAGTTCTCTTTCCCCGGGGGGATACCCAGCCACGTCGCCCCGGAAATCCCGGGCTCGATCAACGAAGGCGGCGAACTGGGCTATTCGCTGTCGCACGCGTATGGCGCAGCGTTCGACAATCCCGACTTGCTGGTTGCCTGTGTCGTCGGCGATGGCGAGGCGGAAACCGGCCCGCTGGCGACCGGCTGGCACTCGAACAAATTCCTCAATCCGGTGCACGACGGCGCCGTACTTCCCATCCTGCATTTGAACGGCTACAAGATTGCCGGCCCCACGGTGCTCGCCCGCATTCCGCGCGACGAGCTTGAAGCGCTCTTCCGCGGCTATGGTTACATGCCACATTTCGTCGAGGGCGACGAGCCGGAGGAGATGCACCAGCTCATGGCGGCCACGCTCGACACCGTCGTCGCCGACATCCGGCGCATCCAGCGTGGCGCTCGAAAAAACGGCTTCAGGCAGCGACCGCGCTGGCCGATGATCGTCCTGCGTTCGCCGAAAGGCTGGACGGGCCCCCGCGTGGTCGATGGCAAACCGGTCGAAGGGACATTTCGCGCCCACCAGGTGCCGGTTACGCAGCTGTCGACCAAGCCCAGCCACCTGAAAATTCTTGAACGGTGGATGAAGAGCTACCGGCCGCAGGAATTGTTCGACAGCAACGGCAGGCTGGTTGCGGAGCTGGCTGCGCTGGCACCGAAGGGCGAGCGGCGCATGGGGGCGAATCCGCACGCCAATGGCGGGCTGCTGCTTCGGGATCTGAAACTGCCGGATTTCCGCCACTATGCGCTCAAGGTGGCGAAGCCCGGCGCCGTGGAAGCCGAAGCGACGAGCGCGCAGGGCCAGTTCATCCGCGATGTGTTCAAGCTCAACGCAGACGCACGCAATTTCCGCGTTTTCAGCCCGGACGAGACTGTTTCGAACCGCTGGGGCGCCGTGCTCGAGGTGACGAACCGCAGCTCGACAGCGCAAATCGTTTCCGGCGACGACCACGTCGCGCCCGATGGCCGGGTCATGGAGATGTTGAGCGAGCATCAGTGCGAAGGCTGGCTCGAGGGCTACCTGCTGACCGGTCGACACGGCTTCTTCTCGAGTTACGAAGCGTTCATTCACATCATCGATTCGATGTTCAACCAGCACGCCAAGTGGCTGGATGTGACCCGCCGGATCGCGTGGCGGAAGCCGATTGCTTCGCTGAACTACCTGCTTTCTTCGCACGTGTGGCGCCAGGATCACAACGGTTTCAGTCACCAGGACCCCGGCTTCATCGACGTGGTGATGAACAAGAAGGCCGACATCATCCGCGTGTACCTGCCGCCGGATGCCAATACGCTGCTGGCGGTGACCGATCGTTGCCTGCGCAGCCGGCACTTCGTCAATGTCATCGTTGCCGGCAAGCAGCCGTCGCCGCAATGGCTTGACATGGAGTCCGCAGTGAAACACTGCACCGCCGGGCTCGGCGTCTGGGAATGGGCCGGCAACGACGAAGGCAGCGAGCCCGATGTAGTGATGGCCTGCGCCGGCGATGTGCCCACCCTGGAGACGCTGGCCGCGGTGGAGATGCTGCGGCAGCATTTCCCGAAGCTCAAGATCCGCGTCATCAATGTGGTGGATCTGATGACGCTCCAGCCACAGAGCGAGCATCCGCGGGGTTTGAGCGCGCAGGACTTCGATGTCCTGTTCACCACGGACAAGCCCATCATTTTCGCGTACCACGGATATGCTTCGCTGATCCACCGGCTGACGTATCGGCGCACCAACCATCCCAACCTGCACGTTCGGGGATACAAGGAAGAAGGAACCACCACCACGCCGTTCGACATGGCGGTGCGCAATGACATCGACCGCTTTCATCTGGTCAAGGACGTCATCGATCGGGTGTCGTGTCTGGGCCCGCGCGGCGCCCATCTGATCCAGACCATTCGAGACAAGCTGCTCGACCACCAGCGCTACATCCGGCAGCACGGCGAGGACCTGCCAGAAATCCGCAATTGGAAATGGAGTGCGGGGAAAACGCACAAGACGCGCAAGGCGCGCAGATGAGCGACGCACATTCATTCCATCATCGCGATTGCCTGGTGGCCGCGATCGCACTTGTGACTTTCATTCCTGGCGGCGCTGGCGCGATGTGTCTGCCTGCGACCGACGCCGAGCGCCTTGCCGCCGCGGATGCCGTGTTCGAGGGGTTCGTAGTTCGAGGGCCTGCGTCTCCTGCGCGCCTGAAGGTCCTCCGCTACATCAAGGGTGATGGCCCGAAGGAACTTTCGGTCGAAACAGGAAGCAGCAGAAACCGCGACGGCACCATGACCTCGACGTCTGTCGGGATCAGGCCGCTGCCTGGGGAAACCTGGCTGATCTACGGCCTCGGAAGCCGCAACGGAGCCGTCATCACGTCGTCGTGCGCCGGCTCGCGTCGACTTTCGGCGCAATCGCCGCCATCCCCCGCGGATGGCAAAGATTGAGCACGCGACATAGACCGGACCCGCAAGTGGCGAAAGACCCGGTGTGCGGCATGACGGTCGAGCCCGCGAAGGCGGCGGGTGCGCACGAGCACGCCGGGACGACGTACTACTTCTGCTCGACGCATTGCCTGAACGCGTTCAGGTCGGAACCGGCGCGATATGTCGGCAAACAAGCCTCTGCGTCTGGCCATGCGGGCCATGCGCACGGCGCTTCGCACGGCGCCAAGCATGGTGCGGCCGCGCTCCCGCGCGGCAACCGGGCGGCGGGGGCACGCTACACCTGCCCGATGCATCCGGAGATCGTGCGCGATGCGCCCGGCGATTGCCCGAAGTGCGGCATGGCATTGGTGCCGATCGCCGGTACCGGCGGAGGCGAGGCCGACGATTCCGAGTTACGTGATCTCACGCGGCGGCTGTGGGTCGGGGTCGCGCTGTCGATCCCGCTCGTCCTGCTCGCGATGGCGCCGATGGCCGGATTTCACGATGCGTTCGGGATCACGCCCCGCACGCGCGGCTGGATCGAACTGGTGCTCGGGACACCCGTCGTCCTCTGGGTTGGCTGGCCGATCCTGAGGAAGTTCGCGCTTTCGCTTATCCATTGGGCGCTGAACATGTACACGCTGATCGGGCTCGGCGTGGCGCTCGCGTATCTGTTCAGTCTCGCCGCGGTCTTCGCGCCCGACTTGTTCCCGCAGCAGTTCCGCGAGCACGACGGCGCCGTCGGCACCTACTTCGAGGCGGCCGCGGTGATCGTGACGCTGGTCATCCTCGGCGATGTGCTGCAGGCGCGCGCGATGGGCCAGACGAGCCGCGCGATCCAGGAGCTGCTGCAGCTCGCGCCAAACCTCGCGTGGCGGTTGCGCGAGGACGGCTCCGAGGAGCAGGTGCCGCTCGATTCCGTGCACACCGGCGATCGGCTGCGCGTCAAGCCGGGCGAGAAGATCCCTGTGGACGGCTCGGTGTTAGAAGGAGAAAGCCACGTCGACGAATCGATGATCTCGGGTGAGCCGGTGCCGAACGCGAAGCGCGCCGGGGATCGTGTCACGGGCGCGACCGTGAACGGCAGCGGCTCGTTTGTCATGCGCGCGGAGCACGTCGGCTCGGAAACGCTGCTCGCGCGCATCGTTCACATGGTGGGCGAGGCACAGCGTACCCGTGCACCGATCCAGAAGCTTGCCGATCTGATTGCGGTTTGGTTCGTGCAGATTGTCGTCGTCATCGCTGCGCTCACCGCGCTTGGGTGGTGGTTCTTCGGTCCAGAGCCAAGACTCGCCTATGCCGTCCTCAACGCGGTGGCCGTGCTGATCATCGCTTGCCCGTGCGCGGTCGGTCTCGCGACACCGATTTCGATGACCGTCGCAATGGGCGAGGGGGCACGCTCGGGCATCCTGTTTCGCAATGCCGAGGCGATCGAGCGCATGCGGGAGGTGGACGTCGTGGTCATCGACAAGACGGGCACGTTGACGCTCGGCAAGCCCGCACTGACCGATCTC
>DASYPC010000379.1:0-1575 GCA_036007105.1 Burkholderiales bacterium
CGCGCCGTAGGCCTTGGCAATCGCCTGCGACTCGTCGAGCACGTAGGGAAACGGGAACGCGCGCTCGCGCGCCACGCGCTGCATGTTCGCGAACGAGTCGTCGGGATATTCCGCCGGGTCGTTCGACATGATCGCAATCGAGCCGATCCCCTGCGTGTCGAGGTCCTTGCAGTCGCGCACGATGCGATCGAGCACCGCCTTTACGTACGGGCAGTGGTTGCAGATGAACATCACCAGCAGGCCGTTCGGCCCGCGGGCGCTCGCAATAGAGTGGCGCTTGCCATCGACGCCCGGCAGGTCGAAATCGATTGCTTTCCAGCCGAAATTGCAGACCGAAGAGGGCGTGGCGACCATGCGAGAATCGTAGCATGGGATACCTTGGCGCCATCGATGGAAGCGCTCGCCCGGCACGTTCCTGAATTCGCAGTCGCCGCGGCGCTCGCGTGGGGCGCCGGGTTACGCCTGTACGCGACGCTCTTTTGCGTCGGGCTCGCGGGCATGCTCGGCTGGGTCGACCTGCCGTCGCAGTTGCGCGTGCTCGAATCTCCGCTCGTGCTCGGCGCCAGCGGCTTCATGACGTTCGTCGAGTTCTTCGCAGACAAGATCCCGTGGGTCGACAGCCTTTGGGACGTCGTCCATACGTTCATCCGCATCCCTGCGGGGGCGGCGCTTGCGGCAGCCATGTTCGGCGACAGCGGCGCGGCCGCCGTGCTTGCGGCCGCGATCGTCGGCGGAACGATCAGCGGCGGTGCGCATCTTTCCAAGGCCGGCGGGCGCGCGGCGATCAACTCTTCGCCCGAGCCGTTCTCGAACTGGGCGGCATCGTTCGGGGAAGACGCGGCAGTTCCTGCGGGGCTCTGGCTTGCCTTCGCTCATCCGGTCGCGTTTCTCGTCCTGCTCGGCCTCTTCGCGCTCGTCACGATCCTGATGATTCGCTGGATCGGCCGCGGCCTGGTGCGCCTCTACTCCAGGCGCAGCGCCTGAGGGGCTGTGCGAATTCCACGGTTCCATGTCGCCGAGGGAGTGCGTCCAGGCGCGCGAATCGACCTGCCCGATGAGGCGGCGCACCACGCGCTGCGTGTGCTGCGGCTCGGCGACGGCGATCCGCTGACGCTATTCGACGGCCGGGGCGGAGAGTACGAGGCGCGCATCGTCACCGTCACGCGAGGCGGTGTCGCGGTCGAGATCGGCGAGCATCGTGCTCGCGAATGCGAATCCCCGCTCTCCATCACCCTGGTGCAGGGCCTTTCGAGCAGCGACCGGATGGACTTCATCATCCAGAAAGCCGTCGAGCTCGGCGTTGCGGCGATTCAGCCGGTGCTCACTGCAAAATCGGTCGTGCGGCTATCGAAGGACCGCAGCGCCGCAAAGCTTGCCCACTGGCAGCGCGTCGCGATTGCGGCTTGCGAGCAATGCGGCCGGAACCGCATTCCCGAGATCCGGGCGGCGTTGCCCATCTCGCAGTACGCTCCGAACGATGCATCGGTGAAGATCGTCCTTTCACCGCTGGCGACGAAGGACCTCAAGCAACTCGTGCAAAGCCCCCTGACGCTCGCAGTGGGACCGGAGGCGGGT
>DASYPC010000380.1:0-2571 GCA_036007105.1 Burkholderiales bacterium
TTCGCCCGCCTGCTCGACCGCCGCGCCGCGCGTGCGGCGTAATGGTCCGCTCTCTACCCAGCGCGTTTCTGCGGGTGTATGCTCATCGTGGAGGTGGCGCCATGCGGATACGAGTGTCTCGCATTCTTTTCCCGGTCGCGGTCCTGCTGGGCGGTTGCACGACCCTGCCCCAGGAATCGGTCAGCGGGGTAGATGAACAGGCAGTGGCCCGCGTGGAGACTGCGGCCGCGAGAAGCGGGGTAAAGGTCTACTGGATGAACAAGCCGCAAAAGTCGTCGGCGGCCTCAAACTGACGCAGCACCGGCTCGAACTGAGCCTGGCGCGCGCCAGACTCAGGATTCCCTAAGAACTTCTATTCTTGTTCCCGGCGAAGAGCGCGGGAACGCGCCGCGTCGGAGCGTGCGCCGTCAGCGGACGATAGCCGGGCGTCGCTGCCGGTTGCGCCGGCGGTTGCGACGCCTGGCCGCGATGATCCTGCCGACGCTGCGCCTGAGAATGCCCGCGCGGCGCGGGCGGTGAATGCCGCTGCGGCTTGCGGCTCGCGGTCTGGTGCCGGCGCTGAGCGGGTGCTTTGTCCGCGTGCCAGGCTGCGGCGCTCGGGGACTCGGTGCTCGAGAACCCGGGGACTTCCCTTGGCTCGACGCGCCGCCCGATCAGCTTTTCGATCGCGGCGAGCAGCGGCCGCTCTTCATTGCAGACGAGCGATATGGCTTCGCCCGCCGATCCCGCGCGCCCGGTACGCCCGATTCGATGCACGTAGTCCTCGGGCACGTGCGGCAGGTCGAAATTGACCACGTGCGGCAGCTGCTCGATGTCCAGTCCCCTCGCGGCGATATCGGTCGCCACCAGCACGCGCAGCTCGCCGTCCTTGAAGCTCTTCAGCGCACGCGTGCGCGCATTCTGGCTTTTGTTGCCATGGATTGCATCGGCTTCGACGCCATCGCGCTCCAGCTGCTGGGCAAGCCGGTTGGCGCCGCGCTTGGTCTTGCAGAACACGAGCACCTGCCGCCAGTCGCCCGTCTTCACGAGGTGCGCGAGCAGGTCGCGCTTGCGATCCTTGGCCACACGGTATGCGCATTGCGCCACCAGCTCGGCCGGCGTATTGCGGCGCGCGACTTCTACCGTCACCGGGTTGCGCAGGAACGTAGCGGCGAGCTTGCGAATCTCATCGGGAAACGTGGCTGAAAAAAGAAGGTTCTGGCGCTTGGCCGGCAGCAGCGCGAGGATGCGGCGAATGTCGGGGATGAATCCCATGTCGAGCATCCGGTCGGCCTCGTCGAGCACCAGGATCTCGATCTGACGCAGATCCACCGTCTTTTGGCGCGCGTGGTCGAGCAGCCTTCCAGGGGTCGCCACCACGATATCCACGCCCCGGCGCAGCGCATCGATCTGCGGCTGCATGCCGACCCCGCCGAAGATCACGACGGAACGCAGTGCAAGATGCTTGCCATAGGTACGCACGTCCTCGTGCACCTGCGCGGCAAGTTCGCGCGTCGGCGTGATGATCAGAGCCCGGGCGAGTTTTGTTCCGGCTCCTTCCGCAAGCCGCTGCAGGATCGGCAGCGCGAATCCCGCGGTCTTGCCGGTGCCGGTTTGCGCGGCGCCGAGCAGATCACGGCCGCCCAATACGAGCGGGATCGCCTGCGATTGAATGGGGGTGGGCTGCGCGTAGCCCTGTTCCGCAACTGCGCTGAGCAACTCGGCGCGCAAGCCGAGGCCGTCGAAAGACATGGTAATGAGAAGCTCCTGATGAATCGGCCTGGGAAGAAATTCTTCCGACCGGTTCAGGCAGATGCTTTTTTTTAGGCAGGGTGGTTCGCAGCCCGGAATGGACCGCAAAACGACTGAAACGCTAACCGGAAGATGCGCTACAGAAACCTACGCACGCATAGTACCACGGATGCCGCTCGCTAATATCGCTTCCCCGAGTTGAACTCAACCTTGAGACGAGCGATTTGCCGTCGCAGCGCTTCGATCTCGGCGCGAGCCGCTTCGGCTCTGAGCAGGAGATCCGCGCTCGTCCCGGCGTTGTCCGGCGTAGGTGGCAGACGCGAAATTTCAGCGTGGACGTCGCGCTGGCGCGCGGCAGCCGCGTTCCAGCGCTCGACCAGCCTCTGCTCCTGCTCTCGCCAGGCTTTGCGCTTGTCCACGAGCGTTCAGCGATCTTCGCTCACGCCCAAGTCGCGCAGCAACAATCCGCCCGGCAGGTCCTCGGCGGGAATGGTCTGCCGAGCTTCGGGCGCAACTGGAGTCGGCGGCGTTGAGCCCTTCTTGGGACGCCCCGGGCGATATGCACCCTGGAAGGGCTTGAGCGGCGGCACTGCCGGCGGCTTCTCCAGATAGCGGCAGTCGGACTCGGTCGGAACGCTCACCGTGGCCCCGATTCTCGTTCCCGCCACGCTCACCGTATAGCGGAGCATGTGGTTCGAGCCCGGGATGGGCTGCGCGACGACTTCATACTTGCCGACCATGAATCGAGTGCGGCCCGCGGGGCTGCGGTATTCGCGCGGCCCCGTGGTGCCCGCATCAGGCGTTGACGACTTCAGTGTAGTAGAGATGACGTGACTCCTC
>DASYPC010000381.1:0-14354 GCA_036007105.1 Burkholderiales bacterium
TGCCGGTCACGCCGCCCTTGTCCTTCGTATTCGACAGCGCTTGCACGAGCATCCGTCCGGGCAGTGCGTAGTAGGTGTGGGGCCCGAGATAGCCGGACTTCGCATCCAGGTCGCTGATGGTCTGCACCAGCTTCGGCTTCGCCGGATCGGTTGCGATGTCGAATACCCAGATCCGGCTCTCGGAGAGGCCGCCCGCCCAGATGTGGCGCCGGTCGTCGGTGAAACCCATGTGGTGTGCCTCGGCCCGCGTTCCGGTGGAGACCGAGTTGAGAACCTTGCCGTAGCTCTTCGACTTCGGGTTCACGTCTACCGTGACGAGCTTGTCCGAGCCGTCACCAAGCCCCTCCACGCCGAGCGTCCAGACGTAGACGTAGTCCTCCTGGCCCTTGATCAGCTTGGAGATATAGGGTGAATTGCAGGTTTCGTCGGCACGTGCTGCGGTAAGTCCTACGCAGACTGCGGCGAGCGTACCGATCGTGCGAAAAACGCTTTTGTAATCCATGACTTTCCTCCCGAGGGTAGGCGCGTGTGGCGGCCTCTTTGACGATGCTACACCGGATCGCACGCTGGAACTGAACCAATGGTGAGCCTCCAATGTCGCACTATGGAAGGAGCCCCCCCATGGCGAGATGCGAGGTCTGCGGTAACGACTACGACAAGTCCTTCCAGGTGGTGATGGCGGGCAAGAGCCACACGTTCGACAGCTTCGAATGCGCAATCCACGCGCTGGCGCCTACGTGTGAGCATTGCGGCGTGCGGATCGCCGGTCACGGTCTCGAGAAGAATGGCCGGATGTTCTGCTGCGATCATTGCGCAGAGAAGTCCGGCGTGACGGAACTGCGCGATCGCGCCTGATCGACGCATCAATCCTAAACCAAGGAGATTGGACATGCAAAACCTCAAGATTTCCGGCAAGCGCGAGCGGGAAATCGCGTCTCGCAGGGTTGTGCTGCGCGGCGCACTCGCCGCCGGCTACAGTCTCTGCGTGCCGATGCTGCTTTCAGGGTGCGATTCAAAGAAGGGCGCGGACTCGACCAGTCCCGCTCCCGCAAGTCCTCCGGCCACCAGCGCGAAGCCTGCCCCTGCCGCACCAGCGGCGACCGGCAAAGTGGCCCAGGCAACCGTGCAGTACCAGCTTCAACCGAAGGGCGACCAGAAATGCAGCAATTGCATGCATTTCATCGCCGAATCGAACACCTGCAAGCTGGTGGAAGGCCAGATCAGCCCCGAGGCCTGGTGCAGCCTGTGGGTCAAGAAGGCTTGAATCGTAGGAAGTAGACCTAGCTAAAACCCGAGCAGCGCACCGCTGCCCGGGTTCGACGCGATCGTCTTTAGATCAGTCCTTGTCGGCCTGATCCTCTTGAGCCGCAGTCCAACTCGGGCGCGCTTGCGAAACAGATCTCCGGCGCGAGGGAAGTCGTGCGTCCGGTGGGACATTTCGCTTATGTGCCCGAATGCCGTCCGCTGGTCGGCAAGGTTCTCGCGGCCGCGGCCGGAATCCCGATCTGCGACGATCCCGCAGGGGTAGATCGCGGCACGAGTGCATAGGCGAGATCGCGAACGAGGTCATCCGGTTCTTCGACAAGACACTGCCGCGGAGGAATTGAAACCGGCGCCGTACTGAACCATAAAGCCGCTCCGGTGTCGCATGGTGGAAGGAGACCACCATGGCGAGATGCGAGGTCTGCGGTAACGACTACGACAAGTCCTTCCAGGTGATGATGGCGGGCAAGAGCCACACGTTCGACAGCTTCGAATGCGCGATCCACGCGCTTGCGCCCACCTGCGAGCATTGCGGTGTGCGGATCGCCGGCCACGGCCTCGAGAAGAATGGCCGGATGTTCTGCTGCGACCATTGCGCCGAGAAGTCCGGCGTGAAGGAACTGCGGGACAGGACCTGAGTCCGGACCATGCAACCGAAGCTGCCAAGAAAGTCCGCCAAGGCCCCGCGCAAGCCAACCGAGCTGCGCGGAAGCCCCCAGGGCGCGCAGTTGGACGCTACGACAAACCGCGAGAAGGTGCGGGAAACGGTGGCTCCGGTGCGGGCACCGCGCCAGACCCTGCGTTCGCCCGAACGAACGAGCAAGAAAGGCAAGAGCTAGTCGTTACGAGCAAAAAAACGGAGCAGCGCGTGAGCGCCGCTCCGTTTTCGCCCTCAATCAATCCTTGTCGGCTTTCCGTCCGCGTTCGCGGTTGCCTTTTTCAGGCTCCTGCGCCTCCGGCTTCGGCGCGGCTTGAGCAGCTTCGGGCCGTTGCGCCCGTTGCTGCTGCTCTTGTTGCGCCTTTTGCGCCTGCTGTGCAGCCTGGCGCTGCTGCTCCTGCTGCGCCTTCTGTACCTGCGCGGCGGCCTGCTGCTGGGCGCGCTGCTGCTCCTGCTGCGCGCGCTGCTGCTCCTGTTGCGCCTTTTGCGCCGCTTGCTGAGCACGCTGCTGCTCCTGTTGCGCCTTTTGCGCCTCTTGCTGGGCACGCTGTTGCTCCTGTTGCGCGCGTAGCTGCTCCTGCGCGGCCTTCTGGCCGCGCTCGCGCTCCTGCTGCACGCCTTGTACTTCCTGACGCTGGCGCTGCTCTTGCGCAGCCTTCTGTTGCTGCTGGTCGCGCTCGCGCTGCTCTTGCACAGCCTTCTGACCACGCTCGCGTTCCTGCTGCTGCGTCCTTTGCTGCTCGCGGGCTTGCTCTCGCTGCCCCGCTTGTTGCTTGCGTTCGCGCTCGATCTGATCGGCTTGTTGCTGCGCCTGCGCCTTCTGCTGTTGCTCTGCGTCGCGCTTTTGCTCGCGCAGGCGCTCGCCCTGTTGCTCTCGCGCCTGCTCCTGCTGGCGCAATTGCTGATCGCGCGGCCGCTGTTCCTGCACCGCTTGCGGTTGCCGCTGCGGCGCAGCGGGGGCGTCGGCGCGTGGCGCCTGGATCGCCGGCCGCGCGGTCCTGGCCTCGGCTCGAGGCGCTTGGTTGACCGGTAGGCTCACTCGTTCCCGCCGTTCGATCACGCGTACCGGCGGGCGTTCTGCGCTTGCCGCGACGCGCGGAGCACGCCGATCCTCCCTGCTTTCGCGGACGGGTTCCAGCGCTAGAGCGGGCGGCCGATTGACGACGACCGCTTCGCGCGAAAGGACCTGCGCGGGCGGCCGCGAGCCGCGTTCCTGCCGGGCAAAGCTCGTCCTTTGCGGCTGCGAAACCGGCGCGCTGCGCGTCACCGGCGCTGCGGCGAGCGTGCGGCTCGGCACGTTGATCGTCGCCTGCTGCACCGGTCTTGCCGCGACGAAGTTGTCGCGCGACACGACGGTCACGGCGCCGGGCGCCGTGCGATTCACATACCGTATGTTGGTCACGTTCGTGATATTTGTGACGTTGGTCACGTATGGGCGGTTCACGTTCTGCACGTACGTGCGGCTCGCGCTGTACCAGGGGATATACGACTCACGATACCCGAGCGGCACCCAGCCTACGGCTGGCCCGATCGATACCGAGAAGCTGGCGCCGCCGATGAACGCAACCAGCGCAGGCGAGTACACCGGCCGCTCGACCAGGCGCCCGGGCGCCCATGCCCAGTAGTTGTCGTACCAGACCCAGCGGCCATAGTGAGACGGCGCGAATCCCCACGGCTGGTCATCGACCCACGTCCAGCCCCACGGCGAGATCCACACCCAGTGACCGTAGCGGTATGGTGCCCAGCCCGTCGGCACGGACGACGGGATCCACACGTTGCCGTACTCGGCAACGGTCCGCCCTTCGCCGTACTGGTCCAGATCTTCGTAGCCGGTCATCTCCACCGGCACGTAGCGCGTCGAGGCGACGCGGTCCTGACGACGGTCGCGATCCGCGGCCCAGCGATCAAATTCGTCGGGTTGCGATGCGGCGAACAATTCCGGCCGCGACCGCGAGATCGCAACCTCCTCGGCGTCGCGCACGAGGACGCTTGAGCCCGCAGTGAACACCTCGGCCTGCCCACCGGCCCGCACCGTTACGGTCGAAGAGTCGCCGCCGACGCTGATGCGGTAGGAGCCGGGCTGCCTCACGACCACGGCTCCGTTGGGTGTCGCGATCTCGATCAGCCGGCCGCTCGGGAGCCGCCGCACGCGCAGATTCATGTCGCCCTGCGCGACTCGCAGCTGCAGCGCCCGGTCGTCCAGGTTGAGCACATCCATGCTGGTTTGCGGCGCCATGCGCACCGCAAGCGAGCCGACGTGCATTTCTGCAAACGCATTGTTGTCGGTCCACAGCCGGTCGCCGGTCGTGATCGGGCGATTCAGCGAAGCAGCGACCCAGTCTTCGTCCGCCTGCGCAGGGGCAAACGACACAGGGCCCGAAATGTAGTTCAGGCGCCCGACTATCGAGGGCGGATCGGCGAAGGCGGCCGATGCGAGCATTAGTCCGAGCGCCCATACTGCCGCGCTGACTATCTTCACGAGTTTCATGGCTTTACCTTCCGGAACACGGGTTACATCCCGTTCGACTCCATTAACGTTCGAGGGGCTGCGGGCAGCTACTGCCTTTACATACTGTTACCGGCCGCAGTGGCTGGGCTGTAGCGAAACGGTGACAGTAGTCACGCTCTCTCTACCCGTTGCGCGATGATCCTCTACAGACTAAACTCGCCACCCTTTTGCGGGCAAAGACTCAATGACCTATCGTTTTCGGGTTTTGACTCTGTTGGCGGGGATGGCGACGTGCAGCGGCGCTGCGCACGCGCACCTCTACGGATTCGTCGACGGCGCGCGCGTTTCGGTGATCTTTTCCGATACCCAGCCGGCTGACGCGCGGTACACCCTTTTCAGCAAGCAGAAGCCCAGCCCGATCACCGAAGACGCCGGTGAGCCCCAGCGCGGGAAAGGACTGACACCCACGCAATTCAGCGGCCACATCCTCGCTGCGGCGAAGGCAACCAAGGTTGATGCGGCGCTGATCCATGCCGTCATCTCGGTCGAATCCGGCTACAACCCGTCCGCGCGTTCCCGCGCCGGCGCGGTCGGGCTGATGCAGCTGATGCCTAAGACCGCCAAGCGCTACGGTGTGAAGAATCGGCTCGATCCGGCGCAGAACATCCATGGCGGCGCACGCTATCTGCGCGACCTCAAACTGCAGTTCGACAACGACCTGCAGCTCGTGCTGGCGGCCTACAACGCCGGTGAGGGGGCCGTGATGAGATTTGGCGGACGCATTCCGCCCTTCCGGGAGACCTTGGCCTACGTGCCAAAGGTGCTCAGCACGTACAAGCAGTTTCGCCCCGCAACGCCAAGCGTTCCCGGCTAGTCCGCGGCACGACTCGCGCGCCTAGAAAATGTCCGCGACCCGGACCTGGATCTCGTCGTCGATCACGCGCACGGGATAGGTCTTTAGGCCGCAGGGAATCGGCGGGCCCAAACCCTGGCCGGTCCGGACCGAAAAGCGCCCGCCGTGCAGCGGGCACTCGACGGTCTCACCCTGTAGCGTGCCGTCGGTCAGCAGCGCCTGCGCGTGCGTGCACGTGCTGTCGGTGGCGAAGATTTCTCCAGCGACATCGTAGAGCGCGATCCGGTAGTCGCCGAATTCCACTGCGATCATCGCGCCGCCGCGCAAGTCTGCGCGCAACGCGACGCCGATCCACTGCTCGCGCGGCGGCTCGCTCATCGGCGGCGCTGTACGGTTTCCTTGTCGGAGCCGGAGATCCGATGATAGCGCTCGGACATGCCGGCGAGCTCTTCGCGGCTGATCACGTCGCCGATCGTGCGGAACGGCCGGTCGCCGGTGCGCAGGAACACTTCGCGCAGGATCGCATCCGGCGGATTCTGGCGGTTCGTCAGCACGACCTTCGCCGTGGCAGGCAGCCGCAGACGTTCGTAGTCGCCGAGCGCCGCGACCGGATCGGGACTGCTCTTCAGGCAATCGGCGAGCGCGCGGCAATCGAGAATCGCCTGCGCGGCGCCGTTTGCACCGCGTGGATACATCGGATGCGCCGCGTCGCCAAGCAGCGTGATGCGACCGAACGTCCAGCGCTCGAGCGGATCCTGATCGACCATTGGATACTCGAGCACCATGTCGGCCGCCTCGAGCAATGCCGGGACATCGAGCCAGTCGAAATGCCAGTCGCGCGCCGCGGTCATGAAATCCTCGAGGCGACCTTGCCGGTTCCAGTCGCGCTGCGGCTTGTACGTGGGGGTCTCGATATCTACCACCCAGTTGATCAGTTGCCGCCCTGCGGCGTCGATCGCGTCGCGGATCGGGTAGACGAGCACCTTGGCGGGCTTGAGCCAGCCGATCCGCACCATGCTCGCGCCGGTGAGGAACGGTTTCGCGCGCGTCACCCCGCGCCACATGTTGATGCCGGAATAGCGCGGCGGCCCCTCGTCCGGATACAGCTGCTTGCGGATGTTCGAGTGGATGCCTTCGCAGCTTACGGTGATCGCTGCGCGCAAGGTCTCGCGCTTTTTTCCGCTCGCCGGATCGTCGAAGAACAGCTCGGCGCTGCGATCGTCCTGCGCAAAACCGGTGCAGCGCCAGCCGGTGTGCAGGCGATCCGCACCGACGCGTTTGCGGAACGCGTCGAGCAGCACGCCATGCAGGTCGCCGCGGTGGATCGAGAACTGCGGCCATTCGTAGCCCGCATACCGTCCGGTCGGCTCGCTGTAGATGAACTGGCCGAAGCGGTTGTAGAAGCCGGATTCGCGCGTGGTGATCGCGACTGCGGCGAGCGGCGCCTCGAGCCCGAGCCGGCAGAGCTCGCGGGTGGCGTGCGGCAGCAGGTTGACGCCGACTCCGAGCGCCTTCAGCTCGGGCGCTGCTTCATAGACGCGCGACGCGATCCCCGCCTCATGCAGCATCAGCGCGAGCGTCAGCCCGCCGATGCCGCCGCCGACGATCGTTACTTCCATGGCTTGCCGCCGAGCGACTGCGTGATCTCTTCCGCGCTCGCGCGGACCGCGGCTTTCATGCGGCCCACCGCGCGTTCATCGAACCGCTGGCGCGGCCCGGTGAGGGTCACTGCGCCAGCCAGCACGCCGGCGGGCGCGAACACCGGGCAGGAAATGCCCGCGACGTCGGCGCGGTACAGGCCGATCGAGACCGCTGCGACTTCGCGCCGCACTTCGTCGAAGCGCCTTCCTTTCGCGCCCGAGAAGGCGCGCAGCAGCGTCGAGGTCGGGCCCTTGTCGAGCGGCCGCCGGTCGCCCTCGCGAAACATCGCCTCGCGGACGTTCTGCGGCGATTCGACCCTGCACAGGCAGACGCGGTGCCCGTTCTCGATCACCCAGAACGAGGTGCTTTCCTTGGTTTGCGCGGCGAGCCGCTCGAGCGCCGGGCGCACCCGGTCGACCAGCCGGAACGTCTGTCGGTAGACGTTGCCGAGCTCGAACAGCGTGCTGCCGAGTGCGAAGCGTCCCGATTCGGCGCGCACCAGGTAACCATAGCGCTCGAGCGATACGAACAATCGCAGGATCGTGCTCTTGTACAGGCCGGTTTTCGCGGCCAGCTCGGAGAGCGAGAGGCTGCCCGGCGCCTCGCGAAACGCATCGAGCAGCTCGAACGCGCGCTCGAGCGAATCGACACCGCGCCTGCGCCGCGTGTCCATCGCTTCAGTCGCCTTGCAGAAAGTCGAGGGTCAGGCGCTCGAACTCGCGCGCTTTCTCGACTTGCGCCCAGTGGCCGCACTTCGCGAACACGTGCAGCCGCGCGTCCTTCAGCCGCTTCAGCAGCGCAAGGCCGCCCTCGATCGGCGAGAAGCGGTCTTCGAGCCCCCAGACGAGCAGCGTCCGGCAAGCGACCTTGTCGAGCAGCGCGCCGATGTCCTCGTTGGCAGGCGGGTTCTTCGACCACAGCGCGACCGTCTCCGGATCATTCGCGGCAGCGAAGCGCTGGGCGAGCAGCTCTTCGGTAAGGAACGAGGCATCGTAGACCAGCGTCTCGATCAGGCGGCGCAGCTTCTCGGGCGACGGCCCGGCGCCTTTGTAGAACGCCTGGATCAGTTTGACCCCTTCTGTCGGTCGCGGAGTGAACACCGTTTGCGTAATCGAGCCGTTGCCCATCGCGACCAGCCGGTCGATCCGGTCCGCGTAGTCGATCGCGAACTTGAACGCGGTCTGCGCGCCCATCGAGTTGCCGATGAAATGCGGCCGCGCGACGCCGAGCTGGTCGAGAAAGTCCTTCAGCACGCGCGCGACGTAGGTGAGGCGGCCTTCCTTGAAGACCACCTTCTCCGAGTGGCCGAACTGCGGCATGTCGACGAGCAGCAGGCGGAACCTCGCCGAGAGCGCGGGCACGTTCTGGCTGAAGTTGCTCCAGCCGCTCGCGCCGGGGCCGCCGCCGTGCAGGCATACGACCGGCGTTCCCTGCCCGATGTCGTTGTAATGCAAGCGCACGCCGCCTGCCTGCACGAAGGTGCTGCCGGGTCCCGTATCACTCATGAGCGGAATCTCCTTTGCATCCGATTCATTCAGGCCGCGCCGCTGACCTCGAGCGCCGTGCCCGATACGAAGCTCGCTTCGGCAGAAGCGAGAAATACGATCGCGTTCGCGATCTCCGCCGGTTCGCCCGCGCGGCCCATCGAGGTGCGCGCAAGAAGCGCGCTCTTCGCCTCCGCGGGCAAGCGATCGAACCAATCGCGTACGCGCGCGCCCGGCTCGGTCAGCACGAAACCGGGCACTACCGCATTCACCGTGATGCCCGACTGGGCCACCATTTTTGCCAGCGTGAACGTGAGGCCGAGCACGCCGGCCTTGGCCGATGCATACGGCAGGACTGCGCCTGCAGTGCCGGTCACCCGGCCGGTTCCCCGTGCGATTCCCGAGGAGAGATTGACGATCCTGCCGTAGCGTCGCGCTTTCATGTGCGGGATCACGGCGCGGCAGCACAGGAACGTCGATTTCAGGTTGAGCGCGATCACTTCGTCCCAGATCTCGTCGCTGACCGCCTCGATCTCGGTCGCGGTCGTTCGGCCGCTGCCACCGGCGTTGTTGACGAGGATGTCGATCGCGCCGTATGCACCGAGCGCGCGCTCGATCATCGCCGCCACGTCGGCAGCGGAGGTGACGTCGGCCGCCGCTTCCAGAACCGTAGCGCCGGCATCGCGCAACCGCTTCGCCGCTTCGCGCAGTTTTGCGCCGTTCGCGTCGGCGAGAACGAGCTTCACTCCTTCGGCCCCAAAGCGTTCGGCGGTCGCAAGGCCGATCCCTTGTGCTGCCCCGGTGACGATCGCGGTTCGCCCTTCGAGCCTCATGCGGGCGGAAAGAGCGCGAAGCACTTCGACGAATTGAACACATACGACTCGACGTAGTCGACGATCTCCGAGCGCTGCCCGAGCTCGGTCATCGCCCCGGCGAGGCAGATCCAGTTCAGCATCTCGTGCTGGCCCGCGTCTTCGATGCGCGCGAGCGGCAGCTCGCCCCAGTGCGTGAAGGCGCCGTCGCGCAACTCGTCGTGGAGCTTGCGGTCGGCGGCGACGTCCGGATACAGCCGGCCGTGCTTCGCGGTCAGTGTCGCGTGCGACCAGCTCGAGGACGCGATCAGCGCGACGCGCCACGGGCTTTGCAGGAAGAAGCGCGCGGTCGTGCGCCCGATGTCGAAGCAGCGGCGCGGGCTCGGCGAGGGCGGCGAGCGATCGAGCGCCGCCTTTGCGCCGCTTGCGTCCGGGTTCGCTGCGCGCAGGATCTGGTTGCCGTAGCAGTTCACGTGGAACGGCAGCACCGGATAGTCGAAACCGCGCCGTTCGCGGTCGAGATAAACGATCGTGTTGTTGAACGAGTGGGCGAGCCCGCGTTCTGCCCGGGTTTCGCTCGCGTACGCGATGTCGAATCCCTCGCCGAGCAGGTGACGGCACAGCGCATCGGCCGCCTCGGGATGCCCGCGGACGCGCATCACCGTGTCCTCGGGCAAGCCCCATGCACTTTCGGTGGTCTGGAACGGGCGTCGGCCGCCGCCGTAGGGGCGGCACTCGAGCTCGTCGAACAGGTACAGGCAGAACGCGGGAATGCAATCCTTGCGGAAGTTCTCGTATTGATCGTCGCCCCAGATCAGCACCAGGTCCGGTGCGAACGCGTCGAGCGAGCGCCGCAGCGACTTGAATGCGGCCACCAGCCGCCGCTCGTGCGCGCGCGCTGCGGCGACACCTTCGTCGGTACCCCATTCCGCCAGCATCTCCTTCGGCCACCTCTGGTGGTCGGCATACAGATCGGCTGGGATGCGCCCAATCTCGACGCCGCGCTTCAACATGCGCGGCCAGTTGTCGGGCGGAACCAGCAGCCCCGGATAGTGCGTGAGGCCGACGCCTAGGATCTCGGACATGCGTTCACCTGATGGTGGAGGAGGATCTCGCGCCGCTCGCGCGAGGATTGCAGGATTGCCAGGCAGACTTCGGTGCTCGCCATTCCCCAGCGTGCATCGAGCAGCGTTGGGCGGTTCATCGTCACCGCCTCGTACAGCTCGAGCAGCTCCGAGGTGCGCCCGCGGTGCGCTTCGACCGGGATTTCGCGCCGTCCCTGTGCGCCGTAGACATAGATTCCATCCGGATGCTGGCGCAGCACGCCGCGCTCGCAGCTGACGACCGTGAGACCGAAAAACGGATTGCGCCGCGGCGACGATTCGTCCACGCCGCCGCCCGGCCCGTAGCCGTACGGATTGCCGGCGCGCACCATCGCGTACTTTGCTTCCGCAGAGATCGGCCCGCCGGGCCGCGCCCTCGGCGCCACCGAATCGGGATTGCGCATGCGCTTCCCTGACTCTCCGATGCCCCACGTAAGCTCGGCCGCATCGAAGTAACCGTACCCGTCGAACACCAGGGTGGCCGCAGCGCCGCCGTCGAATTCGAGGAACGCGGTGTAGTTGCCTTCGCCGTCGGGAAAGTCCGGATCGCAGCGTCCCGCGACGGCGCGTACGCTGCGCACCATTCCGCCGCCGAGGAACCGCACGATGTCGGCCTGGTGCGGGCCTTGGCGGAACACGACGCCCGAGCCCTGCGCAGTGTCGACCTCGGAGTGCACCAGTGCGCGCAAGAGCCAGTCGTTCCAGTTCCAGGTCTGGATGTGGATCACGCGGCCGAGGTCGCCGGAATCGACGATCTCGCGCATCTTGCGGATCGGCGTATCGTAGGCCTTGGAGTGCCCCTGCACGAACTTGATGCCGTGGCGCTCGACCGCCTCGACCATCGCCGCGCAATCGTCCAGCCTCACCGCCATCGGCTTCTCGCAGATCACGTGCTTGCCGTGGCGCGCAGCCGCGATCGTGTGCTCCGCGTGCAGCGAATTCGGCGAAGCGACCCACACCGCGTCGACCTCAGGGCTCGCGCACATCGCCTCGACGCTGTCGTACATCGGTACCGCGCGGCCGTAGCGCTCGCAGAAGAAGTCCATGTTCGCGCGCCGCACGTCGGCGAGCGCCGCAAGCTCGACCTTGCCGCCGAGCGTTGCGAGGTGCGGCAGCACCTGCAGCGCCGCGATCCCGGTGCCCGCAATGCCGAGTCGAAGCGGTTTCACGCGGACTGCTTCGCCTCCGCGATCCGCTTCAGCCCCTCGACCGGGCTGGTGATGCCGGGAAAGTCGATCATGCGGTTGCGCTCCGGGTCGCGCACCACCGCGACCGTCGGATCTTCGCCCCGCTCGACGCGCTCGATCTGCTCGAGCAGCATCTTGCGGAACAGCACGATGCCGCGATCCGAGACGCCGAGGTTCTCGTTCGCGCGGTCGTAGATCGCGCCCTGGCTCTCCTGCGCCATCTGGTCCTGGCTGAAGAACGTCTTCAGGTCGTACTCGCCATCGGCCGTCTTCATCGGCGGCAGATAGGTGTACGGGATCTCGTCTTCCTCGCGGGTGCGCACGCTGGCGTCGCGCGCCGGCGTAAACGCGACGAATACGATGCGCGTGCTCGCGTCGTCGATCGGCACGCGCCAGTGCATCACTTCCATCGGGCCGTTCGGGATGCGCAGGATGTTGGGGAAGATCAGCGGCGGGCGGATCTCCTTCTCCGGCACGTCGCCGCCGTAGACGATCACCTTGTCGATGCCCCACTCGCAGTATGAAAACTCGAGCTTCTCGATCGGTCGCCGGTAATACGGCGCGAAGGGATGCTTCAGCCCGAGCCGCTGGTCCATCACGCCGTGCAGGAAGAAGGTGTGCGTCGAATCGGCGGTGTTCTCCTGGATCTGCAGCCAGTTGCATGCGTGCGTCGGGAAGATCTTGATCTCGCGCTTGCCGTCCTCGCGCACCAGCACGTCCCAGCGCGGCAGCAGCGGGGCGCGCGCCGGGTCCGGGCCCAGGTAGGCGAAGAGCAGGCCCCCCAGCTTGTGCACCGGGTACGACTTGAGGCGGATCTCGTCCTTCAGGCGGCTCGTCTTCGGCTCGAACGGCTGCTCGATGCATTGGCCCTGCGCGTCGTACTTCCAGCCGTGGTAGCAGCAGCGGATGCCGCCTTCCTCGACGTAGCCGTAATAGAGCGACGCGCCGCGATGCTTGCAGAACTCCTCGACGCACCCGATGCGGCCCTCGCCGTCGCGGAAAACGAGCAGGTTCTCGCCCATGATGCGCAGGCGTTTCTTCGGATTCGCCGCGGTGATCTCCGCGGCGGGGCAGAGCGGCTGCCAGTAGCGGCGCAGCAGCTCGCCGCCCGGGGTTCCGGGACCGACGCGGGTGAGGCGTTCGTTCTGTGCCGGCGTAATCATGTTCGCTCTCCTTCGAGGTTCACTTCATGCCGAGGGCGATCGGCAGCCACATCGTCAGCGGGGGGAATACCAGCAGCAGCGCGAGCAGCACCAGCTCGGCGTAGAAGAACGGCATGATTCCCCGGTAGATCGTCTTCATCGGGACGTCGCGCGCAAGGCTGTGCACGACGAACACGTTCAAGCCGATCGGCGGCGCGATCATGCCGATCTCGATCACCACGACGTTGATGATTCCCCACCAGACCGGCGAGTAGCCGAAACCGACGACCAGCGGCAGCACGAACGGCAGCGTGATCAGCATCACCGAGACTTCCTCGAAGATCGCGCCGAGCACGATATAGATCGCGAGCAGCATGCCGAGGACGAGCAGCGGCGGCGCGCCCATCTGCTGGATCGCCATCACCGTGGCCTCGGGCAGCCGCGAAGCGGTCACGAAATACGACAGCACGTTGGCGCCGATCAGCATCATGTAGATCATTCCCGTCGTCGATGCGGTGTCGACCAGCGTGCGATAGAAGATGCGCCGGGTGATCCGTTTGCGCGCCATTGCGACGAAGAACGCGAGCGCGGTGCCGACTGCGGCTGCCTCGTTGACGGTGAAGACCCCGGTATAGATTCCTGCCGCCATCACGGCGGCGAGCGCCAGCACCGCCCAGCTGCGCACTGCAGCGGCAATGCATTCCGCGCGGTCGGCGCGTGCGGCCGCCGGACCTGCCTTGGGGTCGATCCGCACGACCACGGCGGTCGCCGCCAGCAGCAGCGCAACCGCGATCACGCTCGGGATGATGGCGGCGACATACAGCGTGATGACGAATTGCTCCGTGAGCACGCCGTACAGCACCATGATGATCGAGGGGGGCACGAGGATTCCGAGCGTCCCGCCCGCAGCGATGCACCCGGTCGACAGCGAGACGTCGTAGCCGCGCCGGCGCATTTCGGGAAGCGCGACCGCGGTCATCGTGGCCGCCGTCGCGACCGACGAGCCGCACACTGCGCCGAAGCCGGCGCAGCCGAGGATCGTCGAATAAGCAAGCCCGCCGCGCCAATGCCCGCACAGGGCCTGCGCCAGGCGATAGACGTCGGCCGACATCCCCGCCACCGCAGCAAAGCCGCCCATCAGCAGGAAGAGGGGAATCGCAGCGAGATCGAGATTGCCGAGTGCCGTTGCCGTCTCGGTGCCGAACAGCGTCACCGCAGGCCCGAAGCCGGAGCTGAGGCCGAATGCCACAAAGCCGGCGATTCCCATCGCCGCCCCGATCGGCACGTGCAACGCGATCAGCACGAACATGCCGATGAACCCGAGCATCGCGATGATCAGCGGGTCGCTCACGCGGGATCGGCACCGTCGGCATTTTCTGCATCGAGGTCAGCAGCGCGCGGAGCGCCGGTCACGGCGCGCACGACATCTGCGATGAAAGCGATCGCCTGTGCCGGCACGCAAAGCAGCACCACGCCGGTCGCGATCGACCAATACGGAGTGACCGGGATACGAAGATGCCAGGTGGTTCGCCCGGACTCTGCCATTCCCGCGGTGTGCATCGCCAGCTGCCAGCCTATCAGCGCGACGAATGCGAGCAGCGCTCCCGAACCGAACGCGTCGAGCCAGCGCGTCGCACCCGGACCGGCGGCATCGCCGAGAAACCGGATCGAGATGTTCTGGCGCTGCGCCACGACGAGCGGCAGGCAGGAGGCGATCACGATGGCGACGGCGAGGCCGTTGATGTCGTTCAGCCCCTTGATC
>DASYPC010000382.1:0-18190 GCA_036007105.1 Burkholderiales bacterium
GGCCTGGGCACCTGGCAGGTCTTCGACGTCGGAAACGACAGTACGGCGCGCGTGCCGCTGCGCGAAGTGCTGGGCGCGTTCTTCGCCGCCGGCGGGCGCATGGTCGATTCCTCGCCGATGTACGGCACCAGCGAATCCGTGGTCGGAGACCTGTGCACCGAGCTCGCGATCTGCGAGCCGCTCTTCGTCGCGACCAAGGTCTGGACGAGCGGCCGAGATGCGGGGATCCAGCAGATGGAGACTTCCTTCAGGCGGCTGCGCGTCGAGCGCATGGACCTGATGCAGGTGCATAACCTCGTTGATGTCGCGACGCACACGAAGACGCTTCTCGACTGGAAGGCGAAAGGACGCGTGCGCTTCATCGGGATCACGCACTACACGTCCTCGGCCTACGCCGAAGTCGAGAAATGGCTGAAGACCGGGCAGTACGATTTTCTGCAGATCAACTACTCGCTCGCCGAGCGCGAGGCCGCGAAGCGACTCCTGCCGCTCGCGCGCGAGCGCAAGGTCGCCGTGATCGCGAACCGGCCGTTCGCCGAAGGCGCGATGTTCCGCCGGGTGCGCGACAAGCCGCTCCCCGATTGGGCGAAGGAAGCAGGAATCGCGAGCTGGGCGCAATACTTCCTCAAGTGGATCGTCTCGCACCCGGCCGTGACGTGCACCATCCCCGGGACTGGCAGGCCCGAACACATGGCGGATAATCTCGCCGCGGGAATGGGACCGCTACCTAGGGAGGCGTTGCGGACGCGCATGGCCGAGCATTTCGATTCGCTATGAGGCGACGCAGTGCGAAAATCCTAGAGAAAGGAGATCGAATGACAACCAGAAACAGAATCCTGATTCTTGCTGCAGCGCTGGTCTGCTTCGCAATGGTATCGGCAGAAGCCGAAGAGAAGGCGCCCTCCGCAAAGTCTTCAGTGGCTCCAGCCGCCGTCGGTTCCAGACCCGCCGATCCGGCAGCGGCAGAGCGCGCCCGCAAGCGCGACGAAGAGCTTGAGCGGATGCGCAAGACCCAGGAAGCCGAGCAGGCCGCGCTCGCGGCGACCAAGAAGAGCGAAACGCAGGAGGCACGGAAGCGTGCCGCATTCGAGCGCGCGCGCGAGCGAAAGCGCCGGGAGCAGGAGCGCCAGGCGCAATGCGTGATCAAGCCGGTGATGACGGATGACGAGATCGCGAAGTGCCGCGAGGTCCGGCGCGGCGGCTAGATCCCGGCGAGCTCGCCCCGGCTAGCGGGTCGAGCTGCCCTGCAGCAGCAGCTGCACGAAGCGCTGGATGTCGAAAGACGTCGCGTCGTCGGCGGACGTGAATTCGATTCCCGAAAGGTGCCGGCCGTCGACGACGAACGACTTGAGCACCTTGGCGTAGACCTCGGCGCCTCTGCGCCCGAGCAAGGACAGGTCCAGCTCGAGCCGCAGGTCCGTCATCGGCGCGACCGGCTCGCCGAGCTCGGCCAGCAACCCGTGATAGCTCAAGTCGCGGGTCGTGCCCTCGCTCGGCGCGGGCTGCACGATCTTGTTCTCCACGCGGCGGAACGTGAACGGGATGGTGACCTCGACGCGCGGGCTCCTGCGGGTCTCGGCGCGCGGGACCTGCAGCCCGAGCGAGGGGATTCCGCGCACTTCGCGCAGCAGCACCGGTTCGGTCTTGCCCTTGACGAGCACGCTCAGCGGCTCTTCGGTGTCGACGTAGTCGCTGCAGAGGCGGTAGGTGTTCTCGCTCACCAGCACCTGGCCGCGCAGGCTGAACGCCTCGATCCGCGACGCGAGGTTCACCTCGTCGCCGATCACCGTGTACTCGGAATAGGCCTCGGAGCCGAGCAGCCCCGCCAGCACCGTCCCGGTGTTGATGCCGATTCCCATGAAGAGCTCGGGCAGCGCGCGCTCGCGATGGTCCTGGTTCAGCTCTTCCATGGCGATCTGCATCTGCACCGCGCAGGTCACCGCATGGTGCACGTCGTCGGCGTGCGTAAGGGGCGCGCCAAACAGCACCATGATCGCGTCGCCCATGAACTTGTCGATCGAGCCGCCGTTGCCATAGATGATGCCGCTCATGCGCACGAGATAGCGATTCAGCATCTCGAGCACGACGTCGGGGGGGTGCTTTGCCGCGACCGTCGTGAACCCGCGCAGATCCGCAAGCAGGATCGTCACCTCGCGGCTCAGGAAACTCCCGATCTGCGGCGACGGGACCCCCGGCCCGCCGAGACCGGCGAGCAGCGCCTGCAACTTCGACGCAGCCTCGCCCTGCAGAGGCGCACCGGTGGCCTCGGCTACGAGCGCCTGGATGCCACGCAGCGCCTCCCGGACGGGCGATTCCTTCATGCCTTACCCGGATGGATGTGCCCGCACTGCGCGCACTTGCGCGCGCTGGCGTAGAACGCGTCGAAAAGCGGCGGCAGATCGGTGACGATGTTTTTCACGTTGACTTCGACGCGATGAACGAGCGCCCAACAGCGCGGACAATACCATTCGAAGCCATCCTGCACGTCCGCGGGCCTGACCTTCTCGACTACGAGGCCGACCGATCCGGGCTCGGGCCGTTGCGGCGAGTGCCGCAGGTGCGCGGGAACGAGCAGAATTTCGCCTTGGCGGATCGGCACGTCGCGCGGACGGCCCTCTTCCAGCACCCGCAGCACCATGTTGCCGCGCAGCTGGTAGAAGAATTCCTCGTACGGGTCGTCGTGGTAGTCGGTGCGCGCATTCGGCCCGCCGATCACCTGCACGATCAGGTCGTCGGCGGCATCGAACACGACCTGGTTGCCGACCGGCGGCTTGAGCAGATGCGCGTGACGGTCGATCCAGTCGGAGAAATTGAAGGCGGCAATCGACATGGTTCGCCTGGAAGAAAGGCTCGTTCCTTAGGTCGAAGGCGTAGTATAGCGAGGGGGTAGACATGGCAAGCGCCAAGACCGTCCCGATTCGCCGCCCCGAGCTCACGCACGCGCTGCCGGCGAGCGCGGTGGCGCGCGCGCGCCAGCTCGAGCAGGTGCTCGAGCAGATCGGCGAAGCGATCATCGTCAAGGACCTCGACGCGGTCGTTACCTACTGGAATCGCGAAGCCGCATCCCTTTACGGATATTCCGCCGAGGATGCGGTTGGGCGTCCGTTGCGCAAGCTGCATGCCGCGGATCTTTCCGAAGCCGACTATGCGCGGCTGCTCGAGCGCGTGCGCTCGGGAAAGCCGACCACGTCGACCACCGAGCGGCGCAAGAAGAGCGGCGACACGGTACGCGTGGCAATCAAGACGACGCCCCTGCTGGATGCGCAGGGCCGGCTGATCGGCGAGATCACGATCGCGCGCGACGTCACCGCGCTGCACCGCACCGAGGAGGCGTTGCGCGCCGCGCAGGCGACGCTGGAGGCGCGGCTGACCGCGATCCGAGAATCGAACCGCAATCTCAAGAAGGAGGTCGGAGCGCGGCGCAAGACCGAGCTCGCGCAGCGGCGCACCAACCGCGAGCTCGCTGCGATGGTGCGCCAGCTCGAGGCGTTTCATCGAAGCGGCGAGGCGCTGTCGAAGATGACCGAGCTGCTGCAATCCTGCACGGGGCGTGACGAAGCCTACGCCGCGGTTCGCGAGACTGCGATGGAGCTTTTTCCCGACGTGCCCGGCACGCTCTACCTTTACCGCGAATCGCGCGACGCGCTGGAGCAGGTCGCGGCCTGGGGAGGCAAGCCGCCCGCCGAGGCACTGCTCGTTCCGGACGACTGCTGGGCGCTGCGCCTCGGGCGTCCGCATATCGCACGCGGCCTGGGCGCGGTCCGCTGCCGCCACACGGACCCGGAGACGCCGAACACCATCTGCATGCCGGTACAGGGCCAGGGACAGGTGCTTGCGCTGCTGCATCTTGCGCTCTCCGTCGCCGGGCAGGGAACCGCGGCGGCGGCGCAGGCGGAGCGACGCCTGCGCGCACTGACCGACCGGCTCGGTCCGGCGCTCGCCAATCTCAAGCTGCGCGACGCGCTGCGCGTGCTCGCGCTGAACGACTCGCTCACCGGGCTGTACAACCGGCGCTACCTGGAGGATGCGCTGAACCGCGAGCTGCACCGCGCCGAGCGCAGCGGCAAACCCTTCTCGATCATCATGATCGACATCGACTATTTCAAGCGGTTCAACGACACCTTCGGTCACGACGCGGGCGACTTCGTTCTCCGCGCGATCGCACGGGCCCTGTTGAACAATGTGCGCCCTACGGACATCGTCTGCCGCTACGGCGGCGAGGAGCTGGCCGTGGTGCTCGCGGAGACGGATCTGCAGCACGGGATGGAGCGCGCCGAAAAACTCAGGGTCACGATCCGCGAGACGAACCTCACCCATCGTGGCCAGACACTGCCCGGCCCGTCGGCCTCGCTCGGCGTCGCCACCTATCCGCAGCACGGGACGAGCGTCGCGGAGGTCCTGAAGGCAGCGGACGCGGCGCTCTATCTCGCCAAGCAAGCGGGGCGCGACCGCGTGTGCATGCCGGCAGAGCCGGCGGCTAGTTGAGGGTCGCTCCCAGGGTCACTGCGCTGCGATCAGGCTCGCGAGGTACTCGGGATCGGCGCGCAGGCGCTCTGAAGCGCCGTCGTAGACGATGCGTCCTTTGTCCATGACGACGGTGCGCGTCGAGAATTCCAGCGCGACGCGGCTGTTCTGCTCCACCAGCACGATCGAGAGCCCGCCCGCGGCGCGCAGCCGGGACAGCACCAGCGCGAGCGCCTGCACGATCACCGGCGCGAGCCCTTCGGTCGGCTCATCCATCAGCAGCACGGCCGGGTTGGTCATCAGCGCGCGCGCGATCGCCAGCATCTGCTGCTCGCCGCCCGAGAGCTGCGTGCCCGGCTGATCGAGCCGGTTCCTGAGGTTCGGTAACAGCTCGAATACGCGCCCCGTCGTCCAGGGCCCGGGGCGCACGCCCAGCTCGAGGTTCTCGCGAACCGAGAGCGAGGGGAAGATCTCGCGCTCCTGCGGCACGTACCCCAGGCCTGCGAGCGCGCGCTCGTGCGCGGGAGCGCGATCCACGCGACGCCCGCCGAGCGCGATCTCGCCCGCATGCAGCGTGGTGTGCCCCATGATCGTTTCCAGCAGCGTCGACTTGCCGACGCCGTTGCGCCCGATCACGCTCAGGCTCTCGTCTTCGCCGAGCGCGAGGTCGACTGATTCGAGCACATGGGTCTCGCCGTAGCCCGCGCTCACGTTCTTCAGCGCGAGCGTGTCAGGCATCGAGCGCGCTCCCGAGGTAGACCGCGCGCACGTCGGGGTTCGCTGCGATCTCGGCCGGCGTGCCTTCGGCGAACACCGCGCCGCCCACCAGCACCGTGATGCGAGAGGCGAAGCGGAACACCAGGTCCATGTCGTGCTCGATGATCAGCACGGCAATTTCCCTGGGAAGCCCGCCGATCGCATCGAGGATGATGTGGCTCTCCGCGCTCGGAATTCCGGCCGCGGGCTCGTCCAGCAGCAACACGCGCGGATCGAGGCCGAGCGCGATGCCGAGCTCCACCAGGCGCTGCCGGCCATAAGGCAGCTCGACGATGCGCCGTCCGGCATCCTCGCCGAGCTTCAGCATGTCGACGAGGCGCATCGCTTCGTCCAGCACGTCCGTGCGGCGGCCTGCGGCGCGCAGCATCGCGCCGCCCACGCCCAGGCGCTCGGACACCGCGATGCAGACGTTCTCAAGCACGGTCAGTCCGCGGAACAGCTGGTTGATCTGGAACGTGCGGGCGATTCCGCGCTTGACGCGCTTCGCCTGCGGCAGCGACGTGACGTTTTCGCCCTCGAGCAGCACGCTGCCGCGCGAAGGCGCAAGCAGCCCCGTCAGCAGGTTGATGAAGGTCGTCTTGCCGGCGCCGTTGGGCCCGATCAGCGCATGGCGCGCGCCGCGCTCCAGGCGGAAATTCACTTCGCGCGCGACTTCGAGCGCGCCGAAGCTCTTGCACAGGCCGCGCGTCTCGAGCATGACCGGGGCACTCACGGGGCGCCCTGTCGCTGCATGCGCCGGCGCAGCGTTTCGCCGAGGCCGAGAATGCCGTTGCGCGCGTAGAGCGCGACCATCATCAGCGTGATGCCGATTCCGAGCTGCCATGCCGTCGGGTAGGCCTTGGCGAGCAGATGCTCGAGCACGAGATAGGCGATGGCGCCGACAAAGGCGCCGTACACTCGCCCGTAGCCACCGAGAATCAGCACGATCAGCACGCCCGCGGCGCGCTCGAGGCCGAACGCGGCGAGGTTCACATAGCCCGTCGTCTGCGTGAACAGCCCGCCCGCAATGCCGGCCAGCGCCGCCGATGCGGTGTAGGCGAGAACCAGGCGCGCGCGCACCGGCGCTCCCACCGCGTGCATGCGCAGCAGGTTCTCGCGCACGCCGGTCAGGCTCTGGCCGAACGACGAATACACCAGCATGCGAACGAGCAGGAAGCAGCCGAACAGCAGCGCGAGCGCATACAGGTACTGCGTGCGGAAGTACAGCACGTCGAACGCGAACAGTCCGAGGATCTTCTTGAAGCTCAATCCCGGCATCCCGTCGAAGCCGCCCGTCCAGGCGGCGCCCATGTTGGCCGCCTGCTCGAGCAGCGTCATCGTGCATAACGTCACCATCAGCAGTGTCAGGCCGTGGGTGCGCAGCAACACCAGGCCGCTCGCCAGGCCGATCGCACCCGCAACGAGCGCAGCGGCAACGAGCCCGGAGAGCGGCTCGTTCCACCCCGCGTGCTGCGCCAGGATGCCGACCGTATACGCACCGGCGCCGAAGAACGCAGCGTGGCCGAGCGTGACGATGCCCGCGTAGCCGAGGACGAGGTCGAGCGACAGCGCGAACAGGATCGTGATCAGCAACTGCGTGCCGAAGGCGAGGTAGTTCGGAAAGGCGAAGAACATCGCGACGCCGGCGATCCACGGCAAAGCCTCCCACCAGCGCAGGTGGTGCCGCTCGGCGAGCTTGCGCACGGCGCTCATGAGGTCTTCTTCCCGAACAACCCCTGCGGGCGCCACAGCAGCAGCACCAGGGTCAGCGCATAGATGAAAATCGTCCCGCCTTTCGGGAGGTAGATCTTGAACACGAAGTCGAGCACGCCGATCAGCAGCGCGGCGAAGAAGACGCCGGTAACGCGGCCCAGCCCTCCGACCGCGACCACGATGAGGAAGTACACCATGTACCGCAATGGGTAGTTCGGGTCGAGTCCCAGGATCTCGGCGCCGAGCCCGCCGCCTGCCGCCGCGAGGCCGCTGCCGATCGCGAACGTGACCGTGAACAGGCGCCCGACGTCGACGCCGAGCGATGCGGCCATGCGGCGGTTGTCGACCGCGGCGCGGATGCGCGCGCCGAAGTGCGTGCGCTCGAAGCCGAGCCAGAGCGCGAGCACCAGCGACGTCCCGGCGACGATCAGCGCCAGGCTGTAGGTGCGGTACTGGATGAAGCCGAGATCGGTCTGCCCGCGCAGCCACTCGGGCAGCTCGATGACCTGGGTCTCGGGACCGACGCCGAGCGTGACCGCCGCGGTCATCACGAACACCAGGCCGATCGTGAACAGCACCTGGTCGAGCTCGGGGGCGCGGTAGAGCTTCGCGTAGAAAAGCCGTTCCAGCACGACCGAGAGCGCCGCCACGCCGGCGAATGCGAGCGCGAGCGAGGCGAAGAAGTCCAGCCCCCAGTGCCTCATCGCGAGCACGATCACGTAGCCGCCGAGCATCGCGAAGCCGCCGTGCGCCAGGTTGACGAAACCCATCAGCCCCATCGTCACGGACAAGCCCACCGAAACGATGAACAGCACCATTCCGGAAGCGAAACCGCCGAGCAGAATACTGATGGGATCCATGAAAAAGAACCGCCGCCCGTCAGGCAGCCACGGGCGGCGGGTTGTTCTTCAAAGGCGTGAGGCGGTGCGCGTCTACTGGTTGCAACGCCCTTCCTTCAGCTCCTTGCACATGTCCTTGACGGCGTTGATCGTGGCGATGTTCTTCTGCACCAGTCGCCCGCCGCTCATGACCAGCTCGCTGATGTACTCGTTCATGACGATGTCGCGCGTGCGCGGATCGATGGAGATCGGCCCGCGCGGGCTGTCGTACTTCCAGCCGCGCAGCGAGTTGATCGCCGCATCGGGCTCGATCTTGCCCTTGAGCGAGGTGACCATATGCGCAATCGCCGCCATTCCGTCGTAACCCTGCACGCCCATGAAATCGGGCGTCGTGTTCGCGCCGAAGTCCTTCTTCCATTGCTCGACGAAGCGCTTGTTGGCCGGGGTGTTGAGGTCGGCGTTGTAGTGATGGATCGTGACCATGCCGACCGCGGCCGGGCCCATCGACTGGAGCTTGTGGTCGGGCGTCAGGTCGCCCGGGCCGACGAGCTTGATCCCCGCCTGCTTCATGCCGAGCGCGCTGTAGGTCTTCGCCACCGCGACCGCGTGGTCGCCCGAGGGCACGAAGACGAAGAACACATCCGGCTTCTTGTCCTTGGCGCGCTGGAAGAACGGCGTGAAGTCGGGCACCTGCCCCGGCCCGCCCATCGGGATCTCGTCGATCACCTTGCCGCCGTTCGCCTCGAAGCCGCGCTTGAACGCGTCCAGGCTGTCCTTGCCCGGCGGGAAATCGGAGTAGCCGACCACCGCGGTCTTCGCCTTCAGCGTCTTCACCGACGCTTCACCCATCGCATGCCCGGCATGCCACATCGAGAAGGAAACGCGCGAGATCATCGGCGACAGGGTGGTGATCCACGCCGTGCCGGCATTCATGATCACCATCGGCTTGCGGCCCTCGGTGGCGAGCGGCGCCGACGCGATCGCGTCGGGCGAGTAGATGAATCCCGTGAGGATGTCCACCTTCTCCTGCGTGATCAGCTCCTGCACCGCGGTTTTCGCTTCCGCCCCGCTCGGGTTCTTCGAGTCGCGCTTGACCAGCTCGACCTTGATGTTGCCGAAAGCACCCGGATTGAGCTTCATGAAGGTCTGAATGCCGCGATCCACCTGCTGGCCGAACTCCGCGCCGACTCCGCTGTAGGGCAGCACCACGCCGATCTTGACGGTCTGCGCCGAGGCTCCCGCGCCAGACAGGGCGAGCAGGATGGCCGCGAGCAGGCGTGTCAGCCCGATTCCGGATGCTTTCATCGACTCCTCCTCCTTGTGCAGCGGCAGGCGCCGCGGCCAGCAATATGGCCAAAACCACCCGCAGATGCAAGCTGCCGGCGTTTTTACGCCGGCCGATATCCCCGCTCCTCGAGGTCGTAGCGGTCTTCGGCAAAGGCATCGCGCACGGTCTTGCGGATCGCGGCAGCGAAAAAAGGCTTGAGCAGCCGCTTGACTCCCTTGGCGGGAATTTTTATGGTGAAAACGACCCGGGTGGCGGCATCGCCTTCCGGCGCGAAGGCCTGCGTAATGATGGATCCCTCGTTCGTGCCCGAAACGATATCGCTGTACAGGCTGCCGTCGGCGCGCCGCTGCTGCACGATCTCGTCGGTCTGCCGGATCCCGAGCAGCGACACGTGCTGGCGGAAGCGGATCGTATCGCCCTGCTCCGACAGGATCTCGAAGGTCAGCTTCGGATGCACCCGGTTCGCCGCGTGGTGGCGAACGTCACCGAACTGGCGGCTCACCTCGGCGAGCGGCCGGCGAATCACCTGCTCGACGGTCACTTCGATCATGTCCATGTGATTTCCTCCTGGTGGCCCTTTATACGCCTTGCGGCCCCCGGTGGATGCCGGGCGTCCCCGCTTGTTGCAGCGCACCGCGGGTAAAATCGGGTCGCTCCGATCCGCACAGGAACCACACCATGCTGCAGGAACGTATTCCCGATCTCTCCAAGTGCGTCGAGCCCGACCGGGTGCGGCGCGAGGTCTACGTCGACCCGGACATCTTCGACCTCGAGATGCAGCGTATCCACGAGCGTTACTGGATCTACTGCGGGCACGAAAGCCAGGTGCCGAAGCCCGGCGACTACTACGCGGTGCAGATCGGCCGCCAGCCGATGCTGATGGTCCGCGGTGCCGACCGCAAGGTGCACCTGCTCTACAACCGCTGCCCGCATCGCGGCAACATGATGTGCGGCGACCGGCACGGCAACACCGGCGAATTCTTCCGCTGCTCGTATCACGCGTGGACGTTCCACCATGACGGCGCTATGCGGACGATCCCGATGATGGAATCGGGCTACGCAGGCACGCGCTTCGGACCCGACAATCCGGACTGCAGCATGAAAAAGGCCGCGCGCGTCGAGTCGTACCGCGGCTTCGTGTTCGCGAGCCTCGGCGCCGAGGGTCCCGGCCTGGTCGAATTCCTCGGCGAATCGAAAGTCGCGTTCGACGACATGTGCGACCGCGCCCCGGAAGGCGAAGTCGAGATCGTGCCGAATTGCTTTCGCATCATCCAGCACTCGAACTGGAAGATCTTCCTCGAGAACCAGCTCGACGCGCTGCACCCGTCGGTCACGCACCAGTCGACCGGCCGCGCGGCGCACGAGGTGGAGAAGCAGATCGCCAAGCGCGCGAAGAAGGGCGAGGCGCCGCTCTCCTACCACATGCTGTCGGCGTTCGCGACGGTGACGATCGACAAGTGGGACAACTTCCAGACGCTGAACTATCCGTACGGGCACTGCATCCTGACGGGCTACATGGGCTTGCGGCCGCAGGACCCCGACACGCTCGCCTACGACAAGGTCATGATCAAGGCATACGGCAAGAAGCGCTTCGAGGAGATCATCGGCGTCAACATCCACCATGTGCTGATCTATCCGGGCCTCTCGGTGCAATCACCGCTGCAGCAGCTGCGCGCGGTGCGCCCGCTGGGCGTCGATCGCACGCTCACCGAGATCTGGCATTTCCGCCTGAAAGGCGCGCCGGAGCCGATCTACCGCCGCTCGCTCGCCTACTACAACCTCGTCAATTCCCCGTCGACGCTGGTCAACGCCGACGACCTGGAGAATTTCTGGAAAGTGCACCAGGGTCTTTCGTCGGAGGGCGGCGACTGGGTCAGCTTCGGCCGCCATTTCGGCCGCGATACCGAGAAATCCGGCGTCGTCGAAACCGGCCCCAACATGGGAACGTCGGAAGCGCCGATGCGCAACCAGATGAAGGCCTGGGCGCAGTACATGGGGAACGGGCGGTGAAGAAAGGCGACGTGCAGCACGCGGTGGAGCAGTTCCTCTATCGCCAGGCGGACCTCCTCGATACGAAGAAATGGCAGGAGTACATCGACCTGTTCGCCGCCGACGGTGTCTACTGGGTGCCCGCCGATCCGGCGCACAAGACCTGGGACGGCATGCCGGCGATCTTCGCCGAGGACCGCAATCTGATGACGGTGCGAATGAAACGCGTGCTGCATCCGGACGCTTGGTCGCAGCGCCCGGCGTGGGGCACCAATCACGTGGTTTCCAACGTCTCGATCGACAAGGTCGCGAAGAACGGCGACGTGCATGCGCGCTCGCGCTTCCACATGATGGAGCTGCGGCGCGACGACGTGCGCCACTTCGCCGGCTCCTATTCTCATCACCTGAAAAAAACCAAGGACGGCTACCGGATCAAGCTGCAGCGCGTCGACATGACCAACGCGCAGGCCGCGTACGATTACGTGCTGCAGGTGTGGGTGTAGGAAACATCTCGAAACATCTGCTGTAGGGGATATTCGACGCTGCGCAATCAGCGACTCCGACAGCAATCGGGCCCGTCATCCGGTATCTTGGACACGCTGCACTCGCAGCGTTTCTATTGCCTTTCGAAAGGAGGTTTTATGAACCTGAAAAAGGCATTGTTTGCAGCGACCTTTGCGTCTGCGTTTGTCGGGATTTCGATCCCGGCGCAGGCGCAATACATCGTGGAAACCCCGATGCCGTACGGGTATGAAGTCCGCCCGGCGCGGCCAGATGCCGGGTACGTCTGGCAGAACGGGCATTGGCACTGGAACGGCTATCGCAACGTTTGGGTGGCCGGCCACTGGGTGCGCGCGTACCCGGATTACTACGCGCAGCGCCCGTACCGCCTGTACCGATACCGTGACCGCGACGGCGATGGAGTTCCCGATCGCTTCGACAGGTACCCCTACGACCCGTATCGGTCGTAATCGGTCCGACCAAGGAAGTGGCAGTTAAGCAGTATCCCCGGGTGCGTGCAAGGCGCGCATCCGGGCTTCCCGCCAATCCTCTACATCTGTAGGACGTCTCCTACGCGACATCGCGAGGACCACTGACAGCCGGTTCCCTGCCAGCGGCGTTATCTTGCTAGGTGCCACTCTTATAGGTACCACCTTGTCCTTTTTGAGGAGCTCCACATGAACGTCAAGAAGACACTCTTTGCATTGGTGTTTGCGTCCGCGTTCGGCGGGATCTCGATCCCCGCGCAGGCGCAAATCATCGTGCAGGTCGCGCCGCCGCCGGATCGCTATGAGGCCGTCCCGACCTATACGCGGCGCGGCTACGTCTGGGAACCTGGGCATTGGCAATGGAACGGCCGTCGCCACTACTGGATGGCCGGACATTGGGAACGCGTCCGCCCGGGCTACGTGTACGTCGCTCCCCGCTGGGTGGAGCGTGACGGACGTTGGGAATACCATTCGCGCCGCTGGGACCGCGACCGTGACGGCATTCCGGATCGTCGCGATCGCGACCGCGACGGCGACGGCGTCCCGAACCGGCTAGACCGGGCGCCCGACAATCCCCGGCGCTCGTAATCTCACCCTCCCCACTGGGTGAGTAGCAGGACAGCCCGTGGTGCGCGCGCGAGCGCGCATCCGGGCTCACGCCCATCCGTCAGGAGAAAAGCCATGAACTGGAAACTGAAATCCGCACTCGGTGTGTCCGCGCTTTTGCTGACCGCCCAGGCTGCGGCGCAAATCACGTTCTACGAAGGTGAAGGATTCCGCGGGCGCTCGTTCACCACGGACAAGCGCGTCGGCAACTTCGAGCGCTTCGGCTTCAGTAATCGCGCTTCGTCGGTCGTCGTCGACCGCGGCCGCTGGGAAGCCTGCGAAGAGCCTCGCTTCGAGGGCCGCTGCGTGATCCTGCGCCGCGGCAGCTATGACTCGCTGCGCGGCATGGGCATGGACAACCGGATTTCCTCGGTGCGGCCCGTCGAGCGCGGCAGCCGGGCCACTGAAGCGCCCGAGCCGCTCGCAGCGCCGACCTATGAGTACCGGCGCCGCCCGAGCGAGCGCCTGTTCGAGGCGCCGGTTACTTCGGTGCGCGCCGTGGTCGGACCGCCGGAGCAGCGTTGCTGGGTCGAGCGGCAGCAAGTCACTGAACAGCGTCCCGATCCGGGTGGTGCGCTCGCAGGCGCCCTCATCGGCGGCGTGATCGGGCACCAGCTCGGCCACGGCCGCAGCAGGGATGTTGCGACCGCCGGCGGCGTAGTCGCCGGCGCGGCGATCGGCTCGCAGGCCGGCGGCGGCACGGTGACGACCGAGCGTGACGTGCAGCGCTGCACGCAAGCAGTGAGCGGCCCGCCGCAGTACTACGACGTCACTTACACGTTCCGCGGCGCCGAGCACCGGGCGCAGTTGAAATCCCCTCCCGGGCCGACGATCACCGTGAACCAGGATGGCGTGCCCCGCGGATAAAAGGGCGTAGTCAAGCCGGCGCTGCGGACGGGATCCTGATCCCGTCGTAGAGCCAGGCCACCCCTTCGAAGGACGGTTTCGCGCCCGGATCGCTCCGCGGTCCGGGCGCCAGAAACCAGTTCCGCACTTCCCGCACCACGCCGGCCGCGTGGTAAATGTCCCCGTAGTAGCGTGCAGTCGTCTGAACGCGCGCGTTCCGCAAGTAGCGTGCGTCCTCGTACCAGCGGAACGCCTGCGCGAAATCCCAGCCCGAGATCTCGGCATACGCCGCGAGCACGACCGCGTCCTCGATCGCCATGTTCGCGCCTTGGGCAAGATACTGCAGCATCGGATGCGCGGCGTCCCCAAGCAGCGTCACGCGCCCGCTCGAGTAGTGACGCACCGGCTCGCGGTCGCAGAGCACCCACATCTTCCAGACGTTGATTTTCTCGAGCAGGCGCTGCACTTCCGGTCGCTCGCGCGCGAACTTGCGGTGCAGCTCCTCGGCGTCGCCGAACGAGTCCCAGCCTTCCTCGTAGCGGTCGCTGTGGAACACCGCGACGAGGTTGTAGAGCTCTCCGCGCCGCAGCGGGTAGTGGACGAGATGCGTTCTCGGGCCCGCCCAGAGCACGACGTTGTTCTGCCACAGGTCGTCCGGCACTTCGGCGCGCGGCAGCACGGCCCGGTACGCGATATGGCCGGACACGCGCGGCTTGCCGTCGCCGACCAGCTGCGCGCGGATTTTCGACCACAGGCCGTCCGCGCCGACGAGCGCGGCGCCCTCGATGCGTCTTCCGTCCTCGAGGTGCAGCACCACGCGGTCGCCGAGATCCTCGTAGCGCTCGCCTTTGGCCATCGTGTGAAGCTCGATTCGCTTCTCGGCAGCGCACGCATTGAGCAGTACCTGGTGCAGGTCGCCGCGATGGATCACGCCGTAGCGGTACCCCCCGAAGCGCTCGCGAAACGCGTCGCTGGCGGCGTGCATCCGGATCACTTCCTCGCCGCTGATCGCGTCCATCATGACGAGGTTGTCAGGGTGCACGGAGTAGCGCTCGATCGCCGCGGTCAGGCCGAGCGCGTCGAACATTCGATAGACGTTCGGTCCGAGCTGGATGCCGGCGCCGATTTCCCTGAATTCGGCGCCCTGCTCGAGCACGCGCACCGCCAGGCCCCTGCGAGCCAGCGCGAGGGCCGCCGCAAGCCCGCCAATGCCGCCTCCGAGCACCAGGACCGGTCGCATGATGTTGCTGAAATTCTACCTGCGCATGTCTCTGTCGCCGTTCCGCGACCGTCCTCTCTTGACTTGGCGCGAGCCGGAGTCTAGATTGGCTCGCGGCAGGTCGCGATCAGCTCCGGGAGACTGCGTCCGCCCACCCAACCACCTATGAGGAAAACCGAATGACTTCCGTGATGAAAAGAGCCCTCTGCAACTTGCTGATCGTGTTGATGGCATGGACACCGTTTCAAATGGCGTACGCCGGCGTCATCTCGACCGACCAGGCTGTCACCGCGTCGGCGCAGGCCGATCGCGCTGCAGTCTTGAGCGTCATCAGCCGCTCCGACGTGTCGGGCCAGCTGCAGGCGCTCGGCCTGGATGCGGCGACTGCGAAGGATCGGGTTGCGGCGATGACCGACGAAGAAGTCCGCTCCCTCAATGGACAACTGCAAGCGGTCCCGGCCGGCGGTGATGGCTGGGTGATCGCCGCGGTCATCCTGATCGGCGTGCTGATCTGGTACTTCTGGTTCCGGAGATGATCGGACAGGCACTCCTACTGCCAAAAAACGCCCGCCTCACCGCGGGCGTTTTTGTTTGCGCGCTGCTGCTCAACGGCTGCGCGTCGCTGCTGTTCCCGCAGACGGCGTCGCTGCGCGATGCGAGGCCCGCGGATCTTGCGGCGAGCGCCGAGCTGGAGGAAGTGCCGTTCTTTCCGCAGACCGAGTACCAGTGCGGGCCGGCGGCACTCGCCACGGTGCTGGCGCACGCGAAGGTCAAGGTCACGCCGGATGATCTGGTCGCGCAGGTCTACGTTCCCGCGCGCAAGGGAAGCCTGCAGGTCGAGATGCTCGCCGCCGCGCGCCGCCACGGCCTCGTCTCGTATCAGCTTGCGCCGCGCCTGGAAGACATGCTGCGCGAAATCGCCGCCGGCACGCCGGTGATCGTGCTGCAAAACCTCGGGATCGGGCCGTTCGACAACTGGCACTACGCGGTTGCCGTCGGATACGACCTCGACAGCGGAGAGCTCTTCCTGCGCTCCGGAGAAAAGGAGCGGCAGGTGCTGCCGACTTTGCTGCATGAGTTCGTATGGAAGAAGAGCGACTACTGGGCGATGGTCGCGGTGCCGCCCGACCGGATTCCCGCTACGGCGGAAGAGTCGCGCTGGCTCGCCTCGATCGCGGCGCTCGAGCGCGCGGGGAACGCGCGCGCCGCACGCGTCGCCTATGCGACGTTCCTGAAGCGCTGGCCGGAGAACGTCAATGCCTCGGTCGGGCTTGCCAACACCCACCACGCCGCAGGCGAGCTGAAGGACGCGGAAAAAGTCCTGCGCGCAGCGCTCGCGCGCCAGCCGGACTCGGTGGTCGTGCTGAACAACCTGGCGCAGGCGCTGTCCGACGAGGGCCGGAACACCGAAGCGCTCGCGCTCGTCGAGCGCGCGGTAGCGCTGGGAGGTCCGTTCGCCAGCGCGGTCAGCGAAACGCGCGACCTGATCCTGAAGCGGATCAAGCGCTAGATCACATCGCCTTGAAGAGGTCGGCGAACAGCCGGCTCACCGCCAGCGTCTCGCCGCGGCTTTTCAGCTTCAGGGTCACGCGGCCCAGCTCGTCGCGCGTCGCCGCAGCCACTGCATCGAGGTTGACGATCGTGCCGCGGTGGATCTGCCGGAACTTCTCGGGCGGCAGGTGCGGCAGCAATTCGCGCAGCGGCGTGCGCAGCAGCGATTCGGCCTCTTGCGTCACGACGGTCGTGTATTTGTCGGCGGCCTGGAAGTAGAGCACCTCGTCGAGCGCGATCATCCGCACGGTGTTGCCCGCTGCGGCGCGCAGCGTGCGCAGCTTCGGCGCGTCCGCCACCGGCCCGTTCATCGCGCGCAGCTGGCCGAGCAGCCGCTCGAGCTCGCCCGCGCGCCCGGCGAGCCGCTTCTTCAGCCGCTCCACGGCGCGCGCGATGCGCGGCGCGTCGATCGGCTTGAGGACATAGTCAATCGCGGCCGCGTCGAACGCGTTGAGCGCGTATTCGTCGTACGCGGTCACGAACACGATCGCCGGGACCTTGTCGCCGAGCCGATCGGCGAGCTCTTCGGCGACTTCGAGTCCGCTCATTCCCGGCATCCGGATGTCGAGAAAGACGATTTCGGGCAGCTCGCGCTCTGCGGCTTCGAGCGCCGCGGGCCCGTTGCCCGCGACGGCGATGACGCGCAGTTCCGGCCACGCTTCGGCGAGCGCCGCCTGCAGGCTCGCGGCGAGCAGCGGCTCGTCCTCGGCGATCAGCGCGCGCGGGCTCATGCGAGCGGCAGCCGCAGCGCGACCGAGACGCCGCCGCCGGGAACTTCCGCGATCTGCACGGAGGCTTCGCTGCCGTACGCGCCGGCGAGACGCTCGCGGATATTCGACAGGCCGACGCCGCCGCCGCTTGCGCCGGCAGATGCCCATCCCAGGCCGGTATCGCTCACCGTAAGGACCAGTCGGCGCTCCTCGGCGCCTGCCTGCACGTTCACTTCCCCGCCCTCCATCTTCGGCTCGACGCCGTGGCGGATCGCGTTCTCCACCAGCGGCTGCAGCAGCATCGGCGGGACGCTCGCGTGCGCCAGCGCCGGGGGGAGCTCGAGCGAGTACTTCAGCCGGCTTCCCATCCGGATCGCCTGCACGTCGAGGTAGCCGCGCAGCAACGCGAACTCCTCTTCCAGCGTGCTGCGCTCGCTGCGCGAGGCGGCGAGCGTCGCGCGCAGGTATCCGTTCAGGTGCCCGAGCATGACGCGCGCGCGCTGCGGGTCGATCTGGATCAGCGCATCGAGGTTCGCCAGCGTGTTGAAGAGAAAGTGCGGCTCGATCTGCGCCTGCAGCAGCTTCAGCTTCGCTTCGATCGAGTGGCGCTCGATCTCGCTCGATCGCTCGCGCGTCCAGAAAAAATAGGTGCCCACGAGTCCGGCTGTCGCGGTGATCGCGAGCGCCGTGCCTCCCGTGAGACGCGGATTCCAGGCCTGGCCGAGGATCGTGGTGGCGATCAGGGTGCCGCCGAGCCAGCCGCCGACGATCGCGCCCGCGACGAGCGCGACCATCGGCAGGGTCGGCGGCGACCGCCCGGGCCACAGCAGCCGGCGCCCCGCATCTACGATCAGCAGCACCGAGAAGCCGATGCAATGCGAGAAGATGAAGTTGTCCCACGGGTTTCCATAGCCGACGAGCGTCAGCAGCAGCGCGATCGCGGTGTTGAAGCCGGCAACGACGAGCAGCTGGAGCGGCAGCCGTTTCATGAAAGCCAAGCTTACAAGAGCCCGAGCGCGCCCCAGACCATCTTGCCGAGCAGGCGCCCGGGCAGCAGCGCAAAGAGCCCTGCGGTGACGAGGCTCCCCGAATAGAGCCCGATCACGCCCGCCCTGTGGCGGCGAATGTGGCCGGTCACGGCTGCGTAGACGACCGCGGCAAGCAGCACCAGCGTGACGATCGACAGCAGGTGGATCCACGAATAGCTGCCGTTTCCCTTG